>CAIMFA010000928.1 GCA_903840185.1 uncultured Lentisphaeria bacterium
ATCAGTCGGATCGAAAAAATCCAATCCACAATCCGACTCGTCTATGTTAAATTTTCAACCTAATAGAGTATATTATTACACTCGATTAATGCATTTCTATTTCGCAGACGCCGATGCCGCTGCGCAGATAATTGAACTGGACATTCGGATGATCGGCCAGCAGTGACATCGGTACGGAGGAGTCCGGAATCTTTTTGGAGATCATCAGCGCGCTCAGCCGCATGCCGAACGGATTGTCGTGATGGCCGGGATGCCAGATCGAAATCTTTTCTGCTTTCCACGTCTGAAGCGGGCCGACGGTGATCGCCTGGCTCGGAACGTTCTGGACTACGCCGCCGCCGGAAGTGCGGGCATTCTGAATAAGCGTAATCGGGTGCAGATCCACCACGCGGGTGGACAGCTTGCGGAATTCAGCCGGAGTCGGCGGATTATTTTTATATTTGCCTTCGCGCTTGACCGGATCGTTGAACGCCCAGTGCTTGGTTTCGCCCTGTCCGCCCTGCATGACTAAGCAGCGGGCACTGTCCCAGGATTTGACGTATTCGGCAGCATTCATCGCCGGGAAATGCATGTTCTCTTTCGGCATCCGCAATTTCGGCTTGATGCGGTTGAAGCACAATTCCATGTCCGCCTTGGCAAATCCGAGCGGGAACTTGATATCGGCAGTTTTGCCATCAACCACCCACTCGTCCATGCCCCAGAAATGGCAATGTTTCAGGTTAAGTTCCAGATCATTGACCAGACGGGCGACCAGCGGAAGCTGTTCAGTCGGGCCGATGGGGCCGCAAATACCGGCGGGATTGTCCTTGGAGGACTGCATCCAGGCGGTGATATACTCCAGCGCTTCCGCCAGGTAAAATTCCTGAACGGTGTCATAAAATTTAACCGTAAAACCGGGACGGCTGAGCTGTTCCAGGTTTTTCGGAGTAAGACGGGCGGCGTCATCGAGAATTTCGCGATCCAGCGTTGTGTAGTCCCACCAGTCGGGGGCAATTTTGCTTAATGCTCTCATTTCCATAATCTCCTGTTTTGATCAATAAATATGAAATTTTAATACTTAATAGAAAATTACCACTAAATCAGAATTTTAAAATATTGAATGTTTTATTTTTAAAGATTTTTCAATGTTGCCTTAATCAGGCGTTCAGCGGTATCCTCCGCCGGGCCGCCGCCGACCACCGGCAGAATCTCATATCCGCCGCGGGTGAAACATCCGGCCAGCGGCACATAGCCGCATTCCCCCATGCCGAGGGTTACCGGCCAGGTATATTTGAACGGCGAACGCTTTTTAATCTCCAGCCCGATCTCGGTGAAAACTTCACCCGGCAGCGAGGTAAGCGCTAGTTTATCGTCGAACTTGATGCTGACAATAGAGAATTTGCGGGCTTTGCCGGAACACTTTTTCTTGAATTCGATGAGCTGTTCAGCGAAAAATCTGGCGACCGGTCCGTCGCCGGTGGCAAGCCCTTCACTGGTCATATTTCCGTCAGAGGCGGCTGCGCCGACCCTGGCGAGAATAGCTTTCGCATTCTTCACTTCGGCGTCGGCAATAGTCCGGAAAGGAATGGTGATTTCCGCAGTGCTGCAGGCGAGTTTCTTCACCGGCATTTTTTTCAGTGTTTTCAGCAGACCGGTAACAATTTTAGCATAGCCCTCGCCAATGCGGCAGGCTTCGGCATAACTGGACTGATCTTTCTTCGTGGCGACATCAAAATGATTGATATTGCCGGAACAGCCGATCAAAGTCAATACCGGCACATCATAGCCAAGAGAATTCTGGACAGCATTTTCCATGCGTCCCGGCCAGTCGGCGGAAACAAAATCGCCGCTGACTGTATCAGTGTGATTGACGATGTTGCTGATAATTGCGCTGATGCGTCCGTCCTGCCTGACCGCAATCACCCCGATTTCGTCATCCACCGGGCCTTCCGGTTTGACTATATCCGGATTGAGTTTACCTGGATTGGTTAAAACTTTGCCGTTCTTCATCCAGAAACGCCGGTTGAATGCCAGTGGATTATTTTTCACGCTGCCGATCAACAGTTCGGTCGGAGCCAGATTGGCATACGCCTGCCGTATCGCGACTACAGCTTTATCTTTCAACATTCCCAGATACGCAGCGTCAGCTTTTGTTCCGAAGAAGTCGTCGATATACGGCCCGGTGTGGGTATGAGTGGCGCTGAATATCAGATTGTCGCCGAATTTTATTCCGGCATCTTTGATTCCGGCTTTGATTTTCTTAATCAGAGCAACGCTCAGAAAGCATAAGTCAAAGACGACAATACCGGTAGTAACTCCGTCATTGTCAAAGATCATCGCCCGGATGAATAAATCATCCAGTATCCCGGTATTAGGCCGCGGATTGAAATACCCGCACAGCGGGATTCCCCTGCCAGGAGTGATGATTTCCCTGCTGAAACCGGCTAGCAGCATTTATTTCACCTCAATGATTTTGCCGCCGCCGCGGGCGGATTCATGCGCGGCCGCAATCAGTTTCAGATTATGGACAGCGTCGCATCCGCTGAGCGGAGCATGGTTAATAATGGAAGCGGCATGTTTGATGATGACCGCCTGGTAAATGTTCTGAATCTTTTCCGGACGGATATTCTCCTGGGATTTAAACCTGTCGAGTTCCAGCCTGATTTTGACCGGTTCGTCCGGATGTCCGGAAAGCTGAAACAGCGTGGCATAACCGCGCAGCACCGCTTCGGAGCCGTAGATTTCATAACCCAGGTTGGAAAGCGTGCCACCGAGTCCACCGCGCGGCTCGTTAAAGCCGACTTTCACTGACCCGGTCAACCCGTTCTCCATGGTATATTTCAGATACGCACCGTCCTCGACCTTGATGCCCATTGTCTTGGGATAGTAAACACAGGCAAGTGATTTGATTTTGCTGCCGAAGATGAATTCAGCCATATACATTGCGTGGCTGGCAACGTCGCCGATCGGGCCGCCAAGTTCCTCCCAGCTGGAACAGCGCCAGGTGGCGGCCTCCGCCGGGTCGGCGCCATAGCAGAATTCCATATGGAAACAGGCGTCGTTGACCGTGCCGAGCGATCCGCCGGCAACCAGCGTTCTGGCTTCAACATTGAACGCGTTCTCAGTCATCATGTGGTCAACCGTCAAACTAAGATTTTTCGACCTGGCGATGGCCGCCAGTTCAGTCGCGTCCTCAACCGTTGTGGCGACCGGCTTTTCAACGATGCAATGTTTGCCGGCGTTCAGCGCGGCTTTGGCGATTCCGGCATGGGTCAGGTTGTTGGTCGCAATGAACACCGCCTGAATTTCCGGGTCGGCAAACACTGCGGCCGCCGAATCATACCACTTCAACCCCAGAGCTTCAGCTACAGCCCTGCGGGCGGGATTAACATCGGTCGCACCAATTAATTCGGCATTCGGCAGCGGCTGAAACCGGGTACGGTCACAGGCGAAACCCTCTTTGGCGATGCGGTTTTCAGCGATTCCGCCAAAGCCGATCAGCGCATATTTTATTTTTGACATTTTTTCTCTCCGCTAATCTGCAATGTTCATACATTACAACTGGAAATCATTATTTCATATAGGCGGCGGCAACTTTTTTGAATGCATCCACACAAGCATTCATATGTTCTTCATTATATACCGGATGCGGGAAGAATGACATTGTCCGGTCTGCCAGCCAGTTTGCCTTCTTGCAGTCAAATGCATTATAATCGATTTTCCTTGCGCTCGGATCGTTGAACGGATAACGCAAAGAGCCAAACCCGTTTTTCTCCACATAAGCGCGTTCTTTATACATTTCCGGCCACTGTACTCCGTAGCATGGCACGCCTTCTGCTCCAACCGCCTTCAGGAAGTCGTTGACGCTGCATTTCAATTTATCAGCATCAAGTACCATTGGCACCCACCAGAAGGCATTTTGACGCTCAGCTGTATCCACCGGCATCTTCAGTACAAGCGGATGATTCTTCAGTCCGTTGATGACAATCGCGGCATTCCGCTTTCTGTTGGCCAAATTCCAGGAATCAAACCTTGCCAGTTCGCACAAACCTATCTGAGACTGCATTTCGGTCATGCGGAAATTGAATCCGACCCGTTTATGGATATACATCAGTTTGCCTTCCATCTCCAGCAGATTGAGGCGTTCTTTAACGTCATACCCGTGATCACGGAACGAACGGCATTCCCATGCCAGATCATCATTATTTGTCACTACCATGCCGCCTTCGCCGCCGGTGGTGAAATGTTTGCTCTGACAGAAACTGAAACAGCCGATATCGCCAACCGTACCCGCTTTTTTGCCGTTGTAAACACCGCCAAAGCATTGCGCACAGTCTTCGATCACTTTTAAATTATGCTTCTTCGCAATCGACAGAATCTGTCCCATATCAGCAACAACACCATATAGATGAACCACGATGATTGCTTTGGTGCGTTCGTTGATCAAAGCCTCGATCGCTTTCGGATCAATGGTGTGATCTTCGGTAACATCAGCAAAAACCGGCAGCGCACCAGCCTGCATAATACAGAACGATGAAGCAATAAATGAATAACTCGGACAAATCACTTCATCGCCAGGCCCTATGTTAAGTGACGCCACCGCGATATGAAGAGCTGCGGTTCCGTTTGATGCGCTGATTGCATTCCGGGAGCCGATCCATTTGGCCCATGCCTTTTCAAACTCCTGACCCACTTTACCGGTCCAGTAGTTAACCAGCCCGCTGCGCAGCGGTTCCATAGCTTTTTGAATCGTGGACTCTTCAAATGAAGGCCACATCGGAAATTTTCCGCCGAATACTTTCTGCCCGCCGTTAATTGCCAGTTCCGCCATTTTTCCATCCTCCGTTATTTGGGATTATTGTCACAATCAAACCATTTAATAGAAATATTCCACCAAGTCATAGTATATATAATAATGGAAAGTTTCTATTATTCCACTGTCATTGCAAAAAAAGGTGAAAAAAATATTCTGATGCAATTAAATAAGTTTGGTCAAAATCAGGCAACTATACAAAAAAATATTGGAAAACTCTTTGACATTAATTATATTTGCTAATATAGTATGGACGCGAAGATCGGTTGTGGGGAGTATACCAAATCGGAATCGAATATGTACCCAGGATAATCAACAAGGCAATTCTGTTGTTTTTTTCGGACTTGCCGTTAGGGAGTATTTTGTATGAGTTCCAACGATATCACTGTAGCTTCCAATATTCAGGAGAAATCCATTTCAATTGCGGCTTCTCCGGTTGATTCTTTCACTGTAACACCTGCGGCAACATCCGCCGATGTTCCTCAATCACAAGCGCCGGCTCAGCCGCAGCAGCAGCTGATTTACGGCAAAGTGCCGGACGAACCGACTCAGGAAGCAGTGGAAGGCATCCGGTTCGACTTCAACGACGGCATCCGCATCAAATTCCCGAATGACGGCTATCGGGTCTGTTTTTCCGATCTGGACACCGGTATTATACTGTACAATTCCGACGTCGCGGCCGGGGCCATGGTCTCCAGCGTCAAAAAGTTCTTCATCCGGTTCCGGCTCCAGATTTTCCGCAAAACTGAAAATACGCCGATTTTTGAACACGATTACAATGCTGAAAATAAACAGGTGATGATCCAGCTGCCAGTGGGGACCATCGGCGATTCAATCGGCTGGTTTTCCTATGTCGAGCGTTTTCAGCAGAAACATAAATGCCAGGTGCTGTGCGTCATGACGCCGTGGATCGCCGACCTGTTCCGTGAAAGCTATCCGCAAATTAAATTCATCACCAGCGACGAAACACTTAATTATTCGCCCTATGCCTGCTATTATCTTGGACTGTTTTTCAAAGGCAACGTGGACCACCAGCCCTCGGATTTCCGTTATGTCGGACTGCACCGCACCGCCGGCTACATTTTAGGAGTGGAACCCTCCGATATTCCGCCGCGGATCAAACTTGACGCCAAACGCAAAATCAAGGAGCCTTATGTCTGCATCGCGGTACAGAGCAGCAGCCAGGCCAAGCACTGGAACAATCCCAACGGCTGGCGCGAAGTAGTCAAATTCCTTAAAGAGAACGGCTACCGTGTACTCTGCATCGACAAATCCCCGGCCGGCGGCCAGGGTATCGTTTGGAACCAGATACCCAACGGCGCGGAAGACTTCACCGGCGACAAGCCGCTGCAGGAACGCGCCGATCTGCTGCATCACGCCGACTTTTTCATCGGTCTCTCCAGCGGTCTCGCCTGGCTGGCCTGGTGCTGTAAGATTCCGGTGGTGCTGATCAGCGGGTTCACCCATCCGCTGAACGAATTTGAAACGCCGTACCGCGTCATCAACTACCACACCTGTCACAGTTGCTGGAACGACATGCGTATTGACTTCGACCATTTTGACTTCCTGTGGTGTCCGCGCCATAAAAATACCGACCGCCATTTCGAATGCACAAGATTGATCTCATCCGATCAGGTCATCAACACCATTAAACGCATTCCGGCATTCGAAAAACAAATTAATCAGCATAAATCAAAGAATTAACATATATTTCTATAGAGGAGAGAAATAATGGCGTTTACTCCGATCGTATCATCGCAGACGGTGCTCTACCAAACAGTCATTGCTGGGACTCAAAGTATAGTTAATGGCGGAATAGCCAATTCAACCACCATCAACTCCGGCGGGGTACAGCGTGTTTCCTCTGGCGGGAAGGCGAATGCCACTATTATCGACTCATCAGGCGGTCAAGCTATATATGGATATGCAGCAGTGACCAGCACCTATATTTCCGGCTGTGGCAGCTGGCAGCAGATATTTTCTGGCGGTTCAGCAATTATTACTACTATCGGTTCAGCTGGCGAGCAGTATGTCAATGCCGGCGGTACGGCAACCAGTACCATCGTCGATTCTGAAGGGGGACAGACCGTTTCATCCGGGGGTATCGCGACCAGCACTACCGTCAGTGCCGGCGGTTATCAACTTGTATATGGAGTAGCTACTCAGTCTTTGGTGCAAAGCGGCGGCTTTATGATGATCGGCAATGGTGGAAATGTCTCTGGCTTTACAATATCCTCCGGGGGCAATGTGGGCTGGGACTTTAATGCAGTGTTCAGCGGTACCAGCAACGGCGTTGCCGTTGTCAGCAACAGTGGCAAGACCAGCTACAATTTTCATTTTTGCAACTTAATACAATACGTTTCTTCCGGATACACTACGAACAGTGCCGCTATCGGGTTGGGCGCCGCTCAGCATGTTTTCTCCGGTGGCGCGGCAAATAACACCTCTATACAATCAGGCGGCGCTCAGTATATTTCGTCTGGCGGCATTGCAACAAATACAGTGGTAAATTGCGGCAGCGGTGGACAGTGGATTTATAACGGCGGTACAGCAAATATCACCACTATCAATTATAGTGGATTACAATATGTTTCCTCTGGTGGCACAGCGAATTCTACAACCATTGACGTCGGTTCTCAATATATTTTCTCAGGCGGTGTAGCGAATTCCACAACCATAAATGGCGGTTACCAGTACATTTCCTCCGGCGGCATTGCGAACTCCACAACCATTAACCAAAGCGGCTACCTGTACACTTCATCAGGCGGCATGGCGAATTCCGCAACTATTAACTTCAGCGGGTACCTGTACATTTCATCAGGCGGCACGGGCAATTCCACTACTATCAGCAACGGCGGGTACCTGTATATTTCTTCCGGCGGCATTGCAAGCAACACTATTGTCAATACCGGCGGTACGCAAATTATATCTTCCGGCGGCAGCGCTGACGTAATCAAACAGTACCATGGTGGAATTGTAACTGATACCTGGGCGACAATCACCAACGGTACCAATAGCCGCACCGATGGACATAGCGCGTTTTCAATCATTAGCGGAGTAGCCAGCAATTTTCTGCTGGAAATTAACGGACAATTAACCGTATTATCTGGTCATTCTGCGATTGATACAACGGTGAATTTCGGAGGGACTCAGAATATTTCCTCCGGCGGCGTAGCCCGCTACACTATTACCTCCGACGGTATTCAAATTATATACTCTGGAGGCATGGCGAGCTCCACTGTTACTAACGGTGGTTGTCAGTATGTTTCTGCTGGCGGCGTAGCTAATTACACTACGATTAACAGTGGTTGCCAGTATGTTTCTGCTGGAGGGGTAGCCAGCTGTACAACCATTATCTACGGGGGACTGGTTGTCACATCCGGCGGTACTGCTAGCGAGATTAACCTGCGATCTGGTGGGACAATTAGCGCCAATACCGGAGCGACAATCACTAGCGGCATAAACACCCGCATCGACGGTCATAGCGCGTTTTCTATTGTTAATGGCATAGCCAGCAATTTTTTGCTGGCGGGAAGATTAGATGTATTGTCTGGTAATTCCGCAATTGATACGATAATTACTCGTGGCGGACTGTACATTTCCTCCGGCGGAATGGCCAATTCCACCACAATCAATAACTACGGTTCGCAGAGCATTTCCTCCGGCGGAATAGCCAACTCCACCACCATCAACTCAGGAGGCAGCCAAATCGTTTCCGCTGGCGGAACTGCCAGTTTTGTTGACCAGCAAGCCGGCGCTGCAATTATAGCCGATACCGGCGCGACAATCACTGACGGGATCAATACCCGCACTGACGGCCATAGTGCATTTTCAATTGTTAATTGTATCACCAGTAATTTACTGCTGGAAAATGGTGGACGCTTGACTATATTGTCGAGTCATTCAGCGAATGATACGGTAGTTGCTTCCGGCGGCAGCCAGTGGATTTCCTCCGGCGGCACGGCCAATTCCACCACCATTAACGGCGGCAGCCAAGTTGTTTATTCCGGCGGTGTGGCAAATTCCACTACAATCAATTCCAAAAGCATGCAGAGTGTTAGTTGCTATGGCATCGTTAATTTAACCACTATTAACAGTGGGGGAACTCAAATCGTTTCCGCTAGCGGCACGGCTAACTCAACCACTATTAACTATGGCGGTAGTCAAATCGTTTCCGCTGGCGGCACGGCCAGCGTAATTAATCAGCAAGCAGGTGCGATTATAGCATATACCGGCGCGACAATAACTGGCGGGATCAATACCCGTACAGACGGACACAGCAATTTTTCCATCATTAGCGGCGTGGCCAGCAATTTTCTACTGGAGAATTGGGGTAGTTTATTCGTATCATCCGGACACTCAGCGAATGATACATTAATTGGTTATTGGGGTAGACAGTGGGTTTCTTCCGGGGGCGTAGCGAATTTCACTAATATCAACTCCGGCGGCAGCCAGGATATTTATGGTACGGCAAATTCCACGACGATTAATTTCGGCGGCTCGCAAAATATTAATTACAGCGGAGTGGCGAACTATACCTCCATTAATTCCGGTGGCTGGCAATATGTTAATTACAACGGAGTGGCGAATGGCACGACCATTAGCTCTGGCGGGTATCAGCATGTTTGCGGAACAGATAGCCAATCAGTAATTAAAAGTGGCGGTATGCTGATGATAGGCAATGGCGGTATCGCCAATAACTTTACCGTTTTATCGGGCGGAATTCTTGGGTGGAATTTTAATGCGATATTAAGCGGAACCAGCAACGGGATTGCCGTTGTCAGCAGTAGCGGCAAAACCAGCTACAATCTGTATTTGAATGGCATAGCCCAAATTGTTTCATCAGGATACACAGCAATCAGCACCACTATCAACGCCAAAGGAAAACAAATTGTTTCATCCGGGGGTACTGCCAGCGTAATTAATCAGCTGGCAGGCGGCGCGGTCTGTACCAACACTGGTGCAACGGTCACAAACGGAACCAATACCCGCACAGCCGGGCACAGCATGTTTTCCATAATTAGTGGTTTAGCCAGCAATTTCCTGCTGGAAAATGGTGGGGCATTGGACGTATTGTCCAGTAATTCCGCAATAGATACGGTCATTGCTTCCGGCGGCAATTTGTATGTTTGCTCTGGCGGTAGCGCCAATGTGGTTAATCAGCAAACAGGCGGAGCAGTAGGCGGCAATACTGGGGGAACAATCATTGGCGGTATCAACACCCGCACCGACGGTCATAGCTCGTTTTCAATCATTAGCCGCATAGCCAGCAATTTCCTGCTGGAAAACGGCGGAGAATTAGATGTCGGTGATTCTGCCATTGATACAGTAATTGCTTCCGGCGGCAGCCAGAATATTTATTGGAACGGCGTGGCAAATTCCACTACGATTAATTCTGGCGGCAACCAGAGTGCTTATTCTGGCGGGGTGGCGAATTCCACTACGATTAACTCAGGCGGCGGACAATATGTTGGTTACAACGGGGTGGCGAATTCCACTATAATTAATGCAGGCGCTCAGCAGTATATATCTTCCGGCGGCGTTGTAAATTCTACTACTATTAATTCTGGCGGCAATCAGAATGTTTATTTTTCCAGCTTGGCAAATTTCACTATGATTAATGCAGGAGGCAGGCAGTGTGTTTATATCAGCGCCGCAGTGAACAATACTACGATTAACTCAGGCGGCAGTCAGATTGTTTCCGGCGGCATGGCGAGCAGTACTACGATTAACTCAGGCGGCAGTCAGATTGTTGTCGGCTTTGCGAACTGTACTACGATTAACTCAGGCGGCAGTCAGATTGTTTCCGGCGGCATGGCAGGTAATAATATCATCAACTCCGGCGGCAATCAAGTTATTTATTACGGTATGGCGAGCAGTACTACGATTAACTCAGGCGGCAATCAGATTGTTTCTTCCGGATCTGCGATAAACACTACCATTAGTTCCGGCGGCAGTATGTATGTGACAGGAGGTATTGTGTCCGGCACGTTGACGATAGCGGGCGGGCATGTTGTTCTGGATACTGCCACGTCTGTCAGTAATCTGACAACAATGTCTTACTTTTTGGCTACGGCGAAAACCAATGATGTGCTGACTACCGTCAATGGGTGGACCTTAGGTACTGGCATTACCGCCTATTCATTGAATCTGGACAAGGCAGCGGCAGGTAACTATATTCTTGTCAGTGGAGCTGATCTGTCCGGCATGAACAGCAAGAGTTTCACAATTACTTATAACAACCAGAATGTCAGCCTGCAGGTTGGTTCCAGCTATGTTTTCGCCAATGGCAATAAACTGTCTCTCAATTTTACCGATGCCGCAACCGACCAGTTAACGGCGACAATTTCCGTAATGGATATCACCCCGCCAACTTTACCGTCCAGTTTGAAGCAGACAGTCACCGGGAGCAATGTGGCGCTTGACTGGGCAGATGCGACTGATGCCACCAGTGGCGTTAAACAGTACGAAGTCCAAGTCGACAAAAATAACAATTTCAGCAGTCCGGAATATTCCGCATCATCTGCAACCAGCAATATGGATATTACCGGAGCGACTGACGGAACTTACTTCTGGCGCGTCCGAACTCAGGACAATGCCGGCAACTATAGCAGTTGGACAGGCGGCAGCAGCTTTACAGTAGACATTACCGCGCCTGCAGTTCCTGCGGCATTGACCCGTACCGTTACCGGCAGCAATGCGGCTTTGGACTGGGCAGATGCCACAGATGCCACTAGTGGCGTCAAACAATACGAATTCCAGATTGACAATAACAGCGATTTTTCCAGCAATGAAAAATCAGGAACCATTACGGCCAGCAATACTAATGTTACCGGCCTTGCCGATGGAAACTATTATTGGCGCGTACGAACTCAGGACAATGCCGGCAACTACAGCAGTTGGACAGGCGGCAGCAACTTTACAGTAGACATTACCGCGCCTGCAGTTCCTGCGGCATTGACCCGTACCGTTACCGGCAGCAATGCGGCTTTGGACTGGGTAGATGCGACTGATGCCACCAGCGGCGTTAAACAGTACGAGGTACAAGTCGACAACAATAACAATTTCAGCAGTCCGGAGTATTCCGCACCTTCTGCAATCAGCAGCACAAACCTCTCCGGCATGGCTGATGGAAACTATTACTGGCGCGTTCGCACTCAGGACAACTCCGGTAACTATAGCAACTGGAGCTCCGGGACCAGCTTTACGGTAGACACTGCCGCACCGGCCATTCCGGCGGCATTGACCAGTACCGTTACCGGCAGCAATGTGGCTTTGGACTGGGCAGACGCCACAGATGCCACTAGCGGCGTTAAACAATATGAAGTGCAACTCGACGACAGCAATGATTTCAGCAGTCCGGTAAATACACTGACCCCGGCAGCAAGCACGGCAACCGTAACCAGCCTGTCCGATGGCACTTACTACTGGCGGGTTCGTACCCAGGACAACTCCGGAAACTATAGCGACTGGAGTTCAGGAACCAGCTTTATGATAGACGCTACCGCTCCGGCTGTTCCGGCGGCATTGACCCGTACCGTTACCGGCAGCAATGTGGCTTTGGACTGGGCAGATGCCGCAGATACCACCAGCGGAATAAAACAGTATGACGTTCAGGTTGATAACAACAGCAATTTCAGCAGTCCGGAGTACTCTAAGCAAATTACGTCCAGTCAAACGTCTGTAGAAAATCTCGCGCCCGGAACATATTACTGGCGCGTTCGCACTCAGGACAACTCCGGTAATTGGAGCGCCTGGAGTACAGGAGCAGATTTCACCGTAGACCTGACCACCCCGACTGTTCCGGGCGGCTTGAAACAGACCGTCACCGGAAGCAGCGTGGCGTTTGCCTGGAACGATTCGACGGACGCCAGCGGGATCAGGCAGTATGAAATACGGGTGGATAATAACAGTGATTTCAGCAGCCCGGAATATTCAAAACTGGTTGATGCCAGCGCGGCATCCGCGAGTCTTGCACTTGGCACTTATTACTGGCAGGTGCGCGCCCAGGACAAGTCCGGCAATTACAGTGCCTGGAGCAGTTCATCAAAATTTGTCGTAACCCCGACTGACACTGCCGGTAATACATGGCAGACAGCAAATGATATTGCCAGTCTCGATAACTGGGTCGGATATGGCGATCCGGCGGACTTCTACAAGCTGACCATGACCAACGCCGGAACGCTGACGCTGGGCTTGACCGGGTTGACCGGCAACGCCGACCTGTCGCTTTTGAGCGCCACCGGAGCCGTACTGAAAACTTCCGCGAACGCAGGCCCCGCTAATGAATCTATAGTTCAATCATTGCTGGCTGGCATTTATTATGTTAAAATTGCCGCCGGAACAAGCGTGAACGATGCTTCTTACACGCTAAATCACACGGAGAAATATTGTCCGACGGACACTGCCGCCAATACATGGCAGAGCGCTGGCGACATTTCCAATCTCGACAACTGGGTTGGATTCGGTGATGCTGCGGACTTCTACAAGTTGACCATGACCAATGCCGGAACTTTGACGCTGGGATTGACCGGGTTGACCGGCAACGCCGACCTGTCGCTTTTGAGCGCCACCGGCACGGTATTGAAGAGTTCATCGAACACCGGGACAACGCCGGAAGCGATTAATAACGTGGCGTTGCTGGCGGGAACCTACTATGTAAAAGTTGCCGCGGGAACCAGTGTAAACGATGCATCTTACACGTTAAGCAATACTATTAAGTATTGCCCGACGGATAAGGCCGCTAATGACTACAAGACAGCTCTGGACATTTCCATTCTGGACAACTGGGTCGGGTTCGGCGATGCTGCCGACGTGTATAAGCTGACAATGACCAATGCAGGAACGCTGTCGCTCGGGTTGACCGGGTTGACCGGCAATGCCGACTTGTCGCTGCTGAGTTCCACCGGTACGGTGTTGAAGAGCTCTTCGAATACTGGAACCACCAGCGAAGCAATCAATAACATAGCTCTTTTAGCTGGAACCTATTACGTCAAAGTCGCCGCCGGAGCAAGTGTCAATGATGCTTCTTATACGTTAAGCAATACCATTAAGTATTGCCCGACGGATAAGGCCGCTAATGACTACAAGACAGCTCTGGACATTTCCAATCTTGACAACTGGGTTGGTTTCGGTGATGCCACTGACTTCTACAAGTTGACTATGGCTAATGCCGGAACGCTGACGCTGGGATTGACTGGACTGACCGGCAATGCCGACTTGTCGCTGCTGAATTCAGCAGGCACGGTGTTGAAGAGTTCATCAAATACTGGAAACACCAGTGAGGCAATCAATAACATAGCTCTTTTAGCTGGAACCTATTACGTCAAAGTCGCCGCCGGAGCAAGTGTCAATGATGCTTCTTATACGTTAAGCAATACCATTAAGTATTGCCCGACGGATAA
>CAIMFA010000929.1 GCA_903840185.1 uncultured Lentisphaeria bacterium
CTGTCCTTTTTCAGGGTGTGAGTTCCTGAACCGAATCCTATATTGGAAATCATATTTACATTCGGGGTGACTGCCAGTCCACTACGTTCAAACAGAGTATAGCTCCACTGAAAATCCCATGTATTGAAGTATGGATTTTTGTCTTTTACCTGTTGCAGTATTTCCATCCATCGGTTACTGACTTTGCCGGATTTGAATGTATTTTTTAGAACGGCAATATCGAGATTGTTCAAATCCGCATCATAATATTGCCAGGCGCGCCGCCATGACGCCCATCCCCATATATGCGCATAACGGGAAAAATAATAGCTCGCATCGCCCCGTTTTTCTCCTCTTTGAAAATTACTTCCGCTGATGTGCATTATGCGTTCGTCATTGCAGTAATAATCCAGCAATTCATTGCAAAACCGGAAGAAATCCGGATGCGGCAGGCAGTCATCTTCCAGAATGATTCCTTCTTCGACATTTTCAAAAAACCAGTTGATTGCGGAACTGACGGCATCGCGGCATCCTAGATTGTGTGCCCGGAAAAGAGTCCTGATTTCACACGGCCAGTCCACGGTATCGGCGATCTTTCTGACTTCAGCGCACTTCTCCGTTTCGCCAGGTCTGTCCGGGCGCGGTCCGTCAGCGGCAATAAACAACTGTTGCGGACGATACTGCCGTATTGCCTCAAAGACCCTGATGGTTGTTTCCGGCCGGTTGAAGACCAGAAACAATATTGGCACAGTGCTTGTAAAAAGTTTCATCCGCTTATGCCTTGCAAAATATTCCTATATACTGGTCCCGGAAATGAGGTACAAAATAGAAACATCTGATTATAAAAAGTTTTATTTTTACAGATAAGGGTTTGACCTTGAATCTTTCATCATGCCCGTCAATGAAATAATGTCTGACTTCTTTCAGGTTCTGCTCCGCCATCAGCTGATGTATTTCCTCCGCGGCATACAGTCTGATATGCGGGCGCTGTTCCGGAATGGTGATGGTCGAGGCTTCAAGCGGCGGGAAGTTGCTTTTGTTGATGATCAGGCGCAGAATATTGCCGATATAACAAACATTCGGCGTTGTCAGAAAAACGATGCCGTCTTTTTTCAATACTCTGGATATTTGCTCAATAAAGTGAACCGGGGAGGAAAGATGTTCAAATACCTCACCGGCGATGACCATATCTACTGAAGCGTCCGGAACTTGAATCTTTGATGATATCGCGTTATTATAAAGATAATGGAGCGGGTCCAGGTCGGCGTCATGAATTTCAGCATAAGCTTTCAAGTCCAGCAGTTCCTGAATTATTGCCGGAGTGCCACCCATCCCGGCTCCAATCAATTTTATTTTGTCGCCAAAAAGTTTGCGCAGAATAATGCCTAACGATCCGGGACAGTACCCGACGTCCAATATTGTCAACGGCGAGTCCCCGCTTTTTTCAAGCGCGGTTTCAACGGCTTTGACCGCATGAAAATATCTTTCATGCTGCATATGATGGTAATACG
Source organism: uncultured Lentisphaeria bacterium (assembly GCA_903840185.1). GTDB lineage: Bacteria > Verrucomicrobiota > Lentisphaeria > Victivallales > Victivallaceae > CAIPAT01. The sequence goes on from CAIMFA010000929.1 coordinate 1,491, forward strand.
TTCCTGGCTTCCAGCCGCCGGCAGTTTTCAGCCGGTCTGGCCATTTGATCTCATTTGCGGCCTGGCAATATTGTTTGTAAGTTACGGTCATGATTTTGCCTCTATATAATTTGCGTTTAAGTTATCAGCCCAATAATTTTAATTTTCCCCCTGGCATCGATTGCAGTTGTAAATGGTGTAAATCCAGGCAGAATCCGGTTTAAACACCTTTCCGTCTGAGCCGCTGCAATAATTCAGGCGCGATCTTGGCCAGGCAAGATTTTGCTAATGATTTAACCATGCGCTCCAGAATAAATTTGTACTTTCGACAGTTATTTTCTGCCGTCAATCGCCGGCGGCCGGCAAAATCCGGGCCGCGATAAAACCCTGCCATGAACGATTTGTAACAGCCCTGGCAGTGCAGTGTATAAAATCTGAACGTGCTGCCGGATTTACATTCAATACCATATGGCAAGCCGTCCCGCCATTCCAGCCGCTTAATTAATCCGCGCATCTGGTATTGATTTTCTACTGCGCCATCGCTCAAGCAGAGCGATAGATCAAAAACGCCGCCGCATCCGGGTAGCTCGTTAGTGTTGATGAATTCATCAGCGCGCAAGCCACGCTTGAACAAACCTATGGCATCCATATCAGTGATACCGCCGTAAAAATGCGTTTGCGAATATTTCGCCCACCGAGTCTCCGGTAAATTCAGCAGTTCAGGCTTGACATAAAGCTCCAGGAGCAATGTTTCAAGTTCAAATATTGCCTGGGCTGTCCAGTATGAACTATGTCCGCTGACCGGTTTATAGCCGATTGTATTGTCTGAAGTGTCGTCTCCCGTTTGGGCTAATCCACATTTCACGGAAGGGGCAAACATCCGGGAGAGTTTGGATAGATCCGCATAAATCATTACATCCGTATCCATCACAAACGCCTTTGCGAGACCTTCTCTGCGAAAAAATTCGGCAATCCACAACCAGCGTTCAAAGCAGAGCCGTTCGAGAATTTCCTGCTGGTACGACATGTGGCGGTAATTCTGCCGGAATTTCACAGACTGCGGTGTTTCGTAATCTCTGGTCATGACGCGCCTGACGCCGTCAACTATCGGACTGGCTTCATTGCCGAACAGTACAATTTCACTGTCTGGATTTGTCGCAATTGCCTGACGCAGTGCTATCTCTATATAATCAGCATATCCTAGATGGAAGAAAATTATTGGAATATTGCAGTTTATTTTCACTGTTTGGGTTGCTATCCTTATGGGTTGTATTCATAAAATAGGTTGCTGCTGGAATAATGCCAGCAGGACTTTTAAAAACTTTTCTCACGCAATTCCACATGTTAAAATAATTTTAGAAAATATTGACAAAATATTTTAAAATCATCTGTTTAAACTTTGCTGCCATTCCAATGTTTTTTTGATTCCTTGCGTTAGCGGGGTCTTTGGATTCCATCCAAGAATTTGTTGCGCTTTCTTAATATCCAGACAAATATCCGGAACATCAAAATCCCTCGGAGGTTTATAAATGACTTTCAACTCAAGATTCAACTCTTGCTGGATACTTGAAATTATTTCTTTAATACTCGCGGTACTTCCGGAGCCAATATTTATTTCCCCGATTTGCCTTTCGGTTTGGATCATTTCCTGTAAAGCATCAATAACATCGTCAATGTATATAAAGTCGCGCCGCACTGAGCCATCGCCCCATACTTCAATGGGAATGCCGTGCAGCGCTCTATGGCAAAATACCGCAATTGCGCCCTGGCTGATGTCCCCGCGCTGGTAATACCCGTATGGATTAGTCAA
>CAIMFA010000930.1 GCA_903840185.1 uncultured Lentisphaeria bacterium
CGCCGTCCACCATTCCATCTCCGGCGGCGCAGCGGGAGCGAAGCCGGTCATGCCATTCACACCATTCGTTCGAAGAGGAACTTCCACATTCCAGCGTAAATGCCCGTCCGGATTCCCACAAAACATCTCCGCGCGTGTCCATCAACAGAACAGAGCGCCCCGCTTTATGCAGCGACATTGCAGCAGCAAAACCGGCATATCCGGCGCCATATACAGCGACATCGAAAGTCTTCTCAAAGCACGATTGCCATTTTTCTTCCATGCACATCTCCACTTTTCTCACATTAAACTTTTCACGCATCCCATTTAAACAGGAGGGAACAGCGCGGCGGCAGTTTTACGGTTAATGCGTTATCTGCTATGCGGACATTATCGCCTGACCAGATGTCGTTAATACTTCCCGAAGCAGGAAACGGAATACCATGACTCCGGCTGGCGCAAACAGACACAGATTTGTCATTGCTCCAGTTGAACAGCCCAAGGAGGCATTGCCGCCCATCCCGGCGCAGAAGAATCCGGGGAACCGGACTGGATAAATCAACCGGGATGGCGGCATTTCCTCCGGCATACTCGAGTACTGTGCGGATGATGCCAAGGCCGGCTTCGTTGAGGATTTCGATCTTGTCTGACAGATTGACCAGACCTCCCGACAGAATCACCAGACTTGCCCATGAGCGCACCTCCGCCAGACCGTTTGCCCGTCCGCCTTTCCAGGCATCCACTTCATAAGGCAATCCACTGTCCTCAGGGACATCGAGCATTCCCGGCAGACAGGTGTCAGTCCCTTTTACCAGAAGAAAGTCCGGGTCGGACAGAAATAAATGGCCGTGCAGATGAAAATTGTGAATCACTGACCGGGCCTGATGCGGCACTCTGGTCCAATATGGAACGATGTCGCCGCCGATCCGGGAACCATCCATAAGCAGCGCCCCGGAGGCGATGTCGGTGCCGCAGCCCAGCCAGAAAGAGTCCTCGCCAATACCGGCGCGGATTGCCTGCATGGCGGCGCGCATGCCGCGGGCAATGCCGAGTTCCGGATCGTGCAGCCGCAACCCCGGACGGTATTCAGGACGCTGCGGCGCGGCATACATGGCGGGGTCGCGGAGAAAGTCGGTTTTAAAATAGCGGTATCCCCAGCCGCGCAGCCGCTGATACAGCGCAAATATAAAGGCGCGGACGCCGGGGTGGGTCGGGTCTAGAATATTACGGTTGCCGTCCTGTATCGGCGTTTCACCATCGTGCAGAAGCCAGTCAGGATGAAGTTTTGCGATCTCAGACTGCGACTCGGCGAAGAATGGCGCAGTCCAGATGCCGGGCTGAAATCCGGCATCACTGATACGGCGCGCCAGATCATCCATGCCATCAGGGAAACGTTCATTGGCGTACCAGTCGCCGTAACGCCGCTCCCAGCCGTCGTCAATAGTGATATAACGGATTCGGTCGCGCAGCCACGGAATGGCGGCAATCGCGGCGGCGTTCTTCATAATGGTTTCGGTGTTTATCGAGCCGTGATAAGCTTCCCAGGTGTTCCAGCCGAAATGTTCTTTCGCCTCGCAAGCGTTCCGCCGCGGCTGATGCTCCCGGTGCAGGATTGCCATGGCCTCCGTCAGCGGCAGACCGACTGTCAGCCGGAGTTTATCGCTATGCAGAGGCTGCCGCGGTTTAACCGTCGCTCCTATCAGGTTGCTGGCCGTTAACCGGCCATCCTCCACCGCCAGAGCCGCCTGCCAGGCGCATGGCTGACGGTAAAGCGCGACAAGCGACCATTCGCCGTCACCGGAATAAACTCCGCCGGCAAGATAAGCCGTATCGGCGGACACTTCAGACGCGACTCCGGCCGAACCGGCCTGCTTTGAGCCGATGTCATACCAGATATCGTGCCAGTTGCGCCAGAAGCGAAGCCCTTTTGCAGCCTTCCGGCTGCCCGCTGTTTTGGGAACAGAAAGCCCGCTCAATGGAATCGAAAACAGTTCAACGGATTCAACCAGTACCGGCTTTCCGTTTTTCGGAACTTCGATGACTACAGAAATTTCCAGCAGAGAATCAGCCCGGCTCCATTGAAATTCCATAACTATGCGGACATCTTTCAACGACCGGACAAGCGTGAGTCCGCCGGCAGTGCTGCCGGTTATCTTCGCTCCGGCAATAATGTCCACCGGTTTTCTTCCCTGCAGTATGACTCTGCTGCGCAAGCCTGCAAGAGATCTGGAATCAGCAAAACATAAATTCCAGGTTCCATTGGCATCACAAGTCACCGGGGCGGCGGCATGAACTGTTACAGCTATCGTATCTATTTTCATTGTAAAGATATCCTCTTTCTATCCTGAATAATTCATAAACTTATGGCGAAAGACTGCAATCTGCTCAAAGTAAAGTCTTTACCGATGTCCTCGCCGTAGC
>CAIMFA010000931.1 GCA_903840185.1 uncultured Lentisphaeria bacterium
CTGCGCCACCAGTATTCCTGTCTGGTCACCAGCACCGGCAATGTTTTTCCCTGCGTCGGCATTGACATCCCGGTTGGCAACATCCGTCAGACGCCGCTGCGGGAGATAATCAGCGGCAGCGAGATCATTCAGGATCTGCGCAATCATCAGAACACCATTAAAGCGCCCTGCGGCGCATGTGAACTGGCGGACGAATGCTACGGATGCCGCGGCACGGCTTATCAGATGACCGGCGACTGGCTGGCTTCCGACCCGCTGTGCTGGCGGATCGACAGCAGCAAACATCCCATCCGGACATTGCCGGCGGAAGCCGCCGGACTGATTCCGCATCAAGCGCCGATGCAGCTGATCGACTCTCTGGATGAAGTCGGCGAGAAAACCTTCGTCGCCTCGGTTAAAATAACGCCGGACAATCAGTTTCTGTCTCCTGAAGGAGAAATAGCTGAATCAGCCTATATTGAGATGATTGCACAGACCCTGGCGGCCGGCAATAATTTCCGCGAGCAGTCCAATACCGGAGGAATGCTTGCCGGAGTGAAAGACTTTCTGGTGCACGGTTCATGCCGGGCCGGGGATAAATTGAAAATAACCTGCACGAAAAAAATTAAATTTGACAATTGGAGTATTATCTACGGCGAGGTATGCCGCGACAATAAACTTATCGCCGAAGGCGAGCTGAAAATATGGATGACTTCATGAAATATATACAGACAATCATCATCGCCGCAGTAACATTGTGCAGTACAGCGCTCAATGCCGGAACCGCTGAGCAGACGAAGGCCGTCGATGAGGCTTTCGCACAGATCAATCAGTCAACGCGGGAGATGTCAACCTTGAGCGCGAATTTCAAGCAGATCAAAAAGTTCCGCATCCTCACCTCGCACATGGTGCTGGAGGGTTCGCTCTACATCAACCGCGCCCCGTTTAAACTGGCCTGGCATATCGAGAAGCCGGTCGGCTATACGGCAATCATCAGCGAAGACCGTTTGCTGCAATGGGATAGAGAGTCCGACCGCACCAAAGAATACAAGTTCAGCGACAACCCGGTACTGGGGATGATCGCCAGAATATACCATGATATTCTCCTCGGAGATTTTGCCGCAATCACCCGGGATTGTGATGTTTCAGTTGATACCCCGGCGCATACCCTGAATGTCACGCCGCAGGCAAAAAGCGCCATGAGCAAAGCCGTTTCTAAAATCGTTTTTGTCTTCAACAAGGACTTCCGCAACCTCATATCCGTCTCAATTGACGAAGCCGGCGGCAACAGCACAACCATTGATTTCAACGATATAAAAGTTAACGGGACCATTCCGGAAAAAGCATGGAAGACTGGAAATGATTCTTGATTTGAGACGTTACCGCAAGGTTATTATCGTTCTCCTGTTTGTCATTGTCGGCATCTGCCTGTTACTGCTTGCCGGTAAAAAATACAGCAGCGATATCACGGACATGCTGCCCGAGGGATCAGTCGCCGCACAAATGTTGAAGTACCTGCACGAAGAAAACGTCGCCGGCAGAATAACCGTTGAACTGCGCCTGAACGACAAGTGCGATAATCTTAAACTGCTGCCGCAAACCGTAACGCAGCTGGAAACAACACTTAAACACCCTGAGATCATCTCCATCTTTACCGGTTTTGCCATGCCCGATGCGGAAACGCTGGCCGGGGCATACACCGCGCTGCCGCAACTGATTGGCAAGGATGATATGGCCATGGTCGCTGAAATGACCGGCATGGATGAAATCAGCAGAACCATGCGCGGAAATTACATCCGGCTGGCGTCGCCAAGCGGCGGTGCGCTTTACAGTTTCATTGAGAAAGACCCGCTCGGTCTCAACCGCATCGTCCTGAAAAAGCTTGGAATCTTCTCCGACATCGTCACCTACCGGACTGCTCCCGGCTCCACCATGCTGATCGGCCCGGACCAGCGGCGCGCATTGTTGATCATCGAAACCGCCATCCCGGTGTCTGACGGGCACCGGGCTGCCGTTTTTCTTGATTTTCTCGATGGTGCGCTTAAAAAGCTGCCCGGACAGATAACCGCATCCGTGATGTGCGGACATAAGCATACGATCGGCAACGAAAAAGTCATCGCCGGCGATATTCCCAAAGTCTCAATCGCCTCATTGATCATCTTCGCTCTCCTTTTTGCGGTGATTTACCGGAAAAGACCGCAATCATTCCTGATTGTCCTGATGCCGATGGTCGCGGTACTGATCACGGTGGCAGTCATGGGACTGGCGATTGACCGGATATCGGCCTTTGTTGTCGGCTTCGGCGGCGTAATGGCCGGGATTTCCGTAGACTACGGCATCTGTGTTTATGAATTGTGCGGTAAAACGTCCGGCAATAGATTACAGGAGGTCAGCAAAATCGTCCGTCCGCTTTTTGCGGGAGCCCTGACGACAATAGGCATCTTTGTCGCCTTTCTCTTCTCCGGCACCGGCGCGTACACCCAGCTGTCAATCTTCGCGATACTCAGCGTTTCGCTCTCGCTGGCAATGGCCGTATATATTTTACCCAATCTGCTGCCTGACAACGTGAAAAGCTCGATTATTCAGTTAAAAACCCCTGACTTCAAATACCGCACTTCACTTTTCATTGTCACCGCCTGGGGCATTATCATCGCCGCCTCAACGGCGCTGGCGCTCTCATTCTCTTTCTTTGACAGCAGCGTCATCTCGCTCGACGGGGCGGGCAAAGACGTCATCAACGCCGAAGCGGAATTCAACGCCTACTGGAGCAAGCGCGAAATGCCGGCAATCCTGGCGGTAAAAGGCAAAGATCGCGAACAGGTGCTGCAAACCGGGGAATTGCTGACAGCAATGGCCGGGGAATCGGGCATTAAAGGTTTTGTCTCGCCAGTCATGCTTACTCCGAGCGCCAGAACCGCGGAACATAATCAAAACGTCTGGCGCGAATTCTGGACTGCGGATAAAATCAATGCGACGCAGGCTCAAATCGTCTCATCCGGCATCAAAAGCGGCTTCCGTGAAGACGCCTTCAGCACGTTCAACGCGTGGCTGGCCGCAAGCCGCGACAACAGCAGCAGTAAATGCCCGCTGCTTGCCACTATCCAGGACAAGCTGCTGAAGCGCAACGGCGATGAATGGACACTCACATCGTTCATGATTGATTCTCCGGAGAATTACCAGTTGATCGGGAAAGTGCAGAAACAGCTCCCGGGCCTCCGGGTAATCTCTCCACGCGTGCTGCGTTTTTCAATCGGGGAGGAGGAGCTTAACCGTCTGCTTGGAATCGGTATTGCCAGCTTTGTCATTGTACTGCTGCTGAGTATTTTCGCCACCGGCGGCTTTGCCGCCGGCGTCACGGCGCTGCTGCCGGTAGTCGCGGCCGTGACCGTCATCTGCGGTTTCTCCGCCGTCTTTAAACTCCCGCTGACCATTCCGTCCTGTGTCGCCATGATTATTATTATCGGGCTCTCCAGCGACTATGGCATATTTATGGTTTTCCGCTGTTTCAAATCGCTGCAGAACGACATCATGACGGCGGTGACGCTTTGCGCCCTGTCCACCGCCGCAGGCGCCCTGACCCTGCTGTTCGCTTCACATCCGGTAATGTTTAAGCTTGGCATTACTTTATTTGCGGGTATTGTCATATCATACGCGGCGGCTGTGACGCTGATCCCCGCGCTGGCGGTGCTGCTTAAAGGCAGACATAAAACCGGGATTCAGATGATGGTGGTTTTTGCCGTGCTGGCGGGCTGTAACGGGTGTTCGTTATACAATACCCTGCCCGAACCCGGCCCGCTGCTCAGTTCTCCGGTTCCGACGGCATATAATCCGCCGGACAAGCAATGGAGCACGATCTCTTCGCTGACTTTCTCCGTCTCCGGCTATAAACAGGACAGTCTGCTGTGCGCGGCGGAGTTCGACGCGGTCAACCGCGGCGGCTCGATTGTCTGCATTCAGCCGGCCGGCATCAAGTTGCTTGAAACTTCTTTCCGCGGGGATAAAATCACTCACCGGTTTATTATTCCTGAGCTGGAGAAACGCGGGCTCAAGGCTGAAGATGTAGTCCGGGACCTCCAGCGCATCAATTTTGACACCGTAATGACGGACATCCCGGGAATCGTTTACGAATTTGATAAAAATACCGGAATGCTCATGGCGAAAAAGTTTATTAAGAATGGACGCTGCATCTGGAAAATATCGTACCGGCAGTATAAGTTAAGCGGCGGTTATTCAGTTCCTTTTGAGATAAGGCTGGACTGCAGCGAACCGGAATATTCACTGCTGATAAGGATCAAGGAATTTTCAGAAACAGGAGTTGTTCAAAAATAAAGTTTACAAGGTTATTTTTGAACGGCTCCATACCGTCAAAAGCGTGTGCAATAAAATGTCGTATAGTGAATTAATCAGTGAAGGCGTCAAGTCCTGTTCGCAAAATGAACAGGGGGGGATTGTCGCGACCTTCAGTTTTCCGTCCGGGAGCAGGATATTTGACGGACATTTTCCCGGCAACCCGATCCTTCCCGGCATATGTCAGCTTGAAGCGGTAAAATATATGATTGAACGAGTCCGGGGCTGCAAATGCCGTTTGCAGCAGGCCGCGGCCGTCAAATTTTTCCAGCCGGTACTGCCTGACCAGGAATTTACCCTGGTCATCAACTGCACCGGCAATGGCGACGGCCTGCTTGAAGTCAGATGCAAAGGGACAACCGGTGCGGACAACACCAGAAGCACAGAGATATACTCTGCGCGGTTGAAAATTCAACTTATAGATGAATAGTATTGTGGATTGGATTTTTTCGATCCGACTGGCAGGCGATATGAGTATCGCCGGACGGAGTAGCGGAAAAATACAACCGCAGGACATTCATCCCGCGACTGCGGGATTGCGATCTATAGTTGAATTTTCAGCCGTGCAGAGTATAAAAGCAAGGTATATGATAGATGACGCGACGCAATAAGAATGATTACTTTAATGTGCCCGGCGACGCTCCCCGGCCTGTCAGCGCGTCCGTAACCAGGCGCTGCCAGTTCAGTGAAGTTGACGCGCTGGCGATTGCATGGCACGGCCGCTACGCTTCATTCTTTGAAGAGGCGGCGACCGAACTCGGACACAAGTGCGGCTTGACCTATGAAGCCATGCGGGAAGCCGGCGTCACTGCTCCAGTCGTCCAGCTGCATATTGATTACTACCGCCCGCTCCGGCTCAATGAGCGCTTTACCATTCATGCTTCGGTTATCTGGAGCGAAGGCGCCAAACTGAACACTCAATTCCTGATCACCGGCGAAGACGGCGCCTGCGCCTGCACCGGCTATACAGTGCAGATGTTTGTCGAAACTGCAACCGGTGAGGTATGTATTTTCCCGCCGCCGCTGCTGACGGCATTCCACGATAAATGGCTGGCCGGCATATATGACTAACGCTAAAGCTGTAATTACCCTGGCTGAAGTTGTAAGCGCTTACGGTGACGGCTGCGGCGCGCTCTTTGACGGCCTCTACTCGTCCGTCTCCGCAGTCGCCTTCCAGCCCGGCAGCCCGCCGGCGCTGTATCAGACGTATCCTGTCGGAGCCGTTCCAGGAATAGCAGATAACGACATCCGGCTGTTCAGCATCCTGCGGCGGCTGGCAGACATCACCGGCAAGCTGCCCGATGACGCTCCGCTTTATCTGGCAGTCACCATTGGCGCAATCGGTCTGCTGGAACGGCAAATCCTCGGCGGCTCAACAAGCCGCGAAACTCATCTTAAATCTCTGACGACGATGGTCAGGCAGTTGTTTGGAGAACGCCGGATTATCATTATCTCCGGGGCATGCGCGGCATCAGCCTGCGCTGTCGCCAAGGCTTCCGCCGACATTGACGACGGACGGACGGACCGCGCGATTGTCCTGTCCTGTGACGCCTTGAGCGAGTTTATCTTTTCCGGTTTTGCATCGCTTGGCGCACTGGACTTGCAGCAGGCACGGCCTTTTGACCGGGACCGGGCAGGGTTGAATCTGGGTGAAGCCGCGGCGATAATGGTGCTGCAATCGCCAGGCCTTCCTGACGGCGGCAACGTTATCGGAAGAATTGCCGGATGGGCGATGTCCGCCGATGCCATCCATGTCACCTCTCCCGACCCGGAAGGCCGCGGCCTGGCGCGCGCCATCCGTTTGGCAATTGCGGCAGCCGGAATTACCCCGTCTGAGATTTCGTTTATCGCCGCGCACGGAACGGGGACTCAATATAACGATACCATGGAGCTCGCGGCATTTCATCAGGTTTTCGAACAGCCGCGGCCGGTTTTCTCCGTCAAATGGGGAACCGGGCATACGATTGCCGCCGCCGGGATGGTTCAATTAATCGTCGCCTGCTACGCGAAGAAAATCGGAAAAGTCCCTCCCAACGCGCTGACGCTGACGCCTGAAGCCAATGCAGTCGGCTGGGTATCGTCTACCGCCGCCGATGTTGCAAACGGCTATATGCTGTCCGACAACTCCGGTTTCGGCGGCATCAATTCGGTTTTGGTAGTATCATGAGTTTTCGGAGAAGTCGTGCCTCCCGAGCCTGAAAGCGGCAGCGGATAAATCCTGGAAATATCGGCTTTCAAATTTTTCACCCATGAATTATAATGAGAACTGATGGTATTATCCGCCGCATCATAACCAAGACCGTAACTGTCTTTGTAGGTTATGGAAAAACGTTCCGTATTGTATTTTATATCCATGACTGCCTTAACATTGCGTTTAGCATAAGTCGCTTCAATATGGCCCGGCGCAATAACCTGCATGTTGACTCTTCTTCGCTGGCCGGCCTCAATGATTTTTTGTGTCACCTGGTTCAGGTCGGCATTTTTTGTGGCGCCGAAAAATGGTTCGTCCTTAACCTCTGCAACCGTGGACCGGCAGCCGCCGGCGGTGATCAATACCAATGCTAAAGAGAGCAGAACAGACCATTTCTGACGGAAAAAAGTATAAAACATAGCGTTATATCCCTGTTATTTGCTGAAGTTGAAAAACACCATGAACGGCATTGATGATTTCTCGTTGATGTTGATCAGGCCAAGCTGAAAACTGCTTCTTTCAGCATAATTAACCAGGCCGATCTGGGGACCGATGCTTCTGGTCACCACGTTGACAACCCCGGCCTGAAAGCCCTTGATCTGTTCAACTATATTGACCAGGCTGACCTGTCCGCCGTCAGCATTATTACTTAAATTTGTCGCCCCGACCTGCCAGCCTTTGGACTTGTCAGCTTTATTGAAAAGCGATACTTGAAGGCCGTCAGACTCCACTTTGCTCCAGCATGTGAATACGGAGGCCTGCAAACCGTGACTTCTGGCGGAAGAATTGCAGAAGCCCATACTGATCTGGGCGCCGTTAAGACCTTTGATGTCAGAGCCGAAAAGCGACAGATCCAGGCCGCTTACATGTGATGTGCCGGAAAACGGGAAACCAAATCTGAAGCCGCTGACTCTGGTTTTTTCCGTATTGCCGGGAACATCAAACCAGAAACCAATTTGAATGGGGGCCGACGGCTCAAGCTGCTTTGGTTCGGCTGCCGCCGCTTTTGGAGTTTTAACCTGGGGTTTAGCCTGCTCCGGCGCTGCCGGTGAAGTTTGAGCAGAAGCCTGAAATGCAAAACCGCCAACTGCCAGCAGACACGCCAACGTCATTTTCTTGAACATGATTTCCTCCTTACTGTATTTTAGTACTGAAAACACATAAAACATAATATAGAGGTAATTGCAAAAGTAGTCAGAATTCAGGAGTCAGAATAAATCCGGATTTTAGTTCGAATTTCATTCTGAATTCATACAAAACTTGTGAATTCATACAAAACCTGAGTTTTGCAATTGGCTCTAGTAAACTAATATATTATAACGCTTCCGTCTTTTCAATCGCGGGATGGAAAATCTACAATTTATTGAAATGAGCGAAACGAAAGGTTAAAGGCAAAGTAAAAAGACAGAAGTTTTAACATTAAATAAGGAGTTCTTTGTGTCTTTGTGCCTTTGTGGTTAAAAAGGGGTTCAGATGAGTTAAAAGTTGGAGCCAATGAACGGAATCGAACCGTTGACCTGCTCATTACGAGTGAGCTGTTTATGAACTCAAAAAGACCTTTTAAATACCAAAATGATTCAATAATGTTTCAAATTTTGTTTTGACATGTTGATTTATTAACTGTATATTGCAGGTAGTAACAGGAGTTTTAGAAATGGCAGTATTCAAGCGGAAGTCAGGCAAAGGCGAAACGGAAGAGTACCATTACAGATTCATGCAGGACCGCAGGCTTAATTATGGCGTTTGCGAAGGATGCACCACTGAACGCAAAGCGAAAGACTATGAGAAGGATAAGCGGACGCTTGCCAAAGGAATGGCTGAACGCAAGTCAGATGCAGAAGACTTTGACAAATATCGTGAAAAGGTAATTACTGGAGAAAAGCGGATACTGCTTGTCGATGGCTTCGATGAGTTCATGAAGAAACCACGCGACCGCGAACCAGGCAAAAAGCGTTTAGTCGCTAATCGTACATATTTTAATGATTTCACCGCGTTTATGGCAGACAAATATCCAGAAATTACATCCTTGCGGGCAGTCACGACAAAACATGCTGAAGAGTATATTAACTTACTCAAAACAACCGGGGCATTTTCGAAGGGAATTAAATATATTAGCAATCATGCCAAAAAGCCCAAAGAAAAGTTCTATCTCAGTAAAGCGACTAAACTTTCGTCTGCAACCGTCAATGCACGGCACAAGCTGCTAAAATCAGTATTTGTCAGATTGAAAAAAGATTTAGGAGTTATTCACAATCCGTTCGACTTCTGTTTTATGGAAAGTGATAAAGAAGACCGCGAAGTGTTTTCAGAAAAAGAGCTTCGGGTTATTGGCAAAAATATGACCATGCCGTATATAAAGCCTATTTTCATCATTGGTATCTGCACAGGACTGTCTTTATC
>CAIMFA010000932.1 GCA_903840185.1 uncultured Lentisphaeria bacterium
TGACAAACTGGCGCTCAAGGCCGGCACAAAATTCCTCGGGCAGTTTCTGATTGCCGCTATCGCCGTTTCTTTCGGCGGCATCAAAATAAGCGTATTCTTCAATAACCCGGTTATTATCTGGTGCATTTCTGTGTTATGGATCATGCTGCTGATCAATGCCATCAATTTCTTTGACAACATGGACGGGCTGGCGGTTGGAACCGTCACTATCGCAATGGCGCTGTTCACCTCCGTCGCCGCCATGAACGGACAGTATTTCATTGCCGTGTTCGGTGCGCTGACCTGCGGGGTCTGTGTCGGATTCTGGTTCTTCAACCACACCCCGGCAACTATTTTCATGGGGGATTCCGGCAGTCATCTGCTGGGTTATCTGCTGGCGGTAATGAGCGCCAGCGTCACTTACTTCTCCAGGGATTATTCACTTACCCGCTTCCCCATCCTCATCCCGCTGTTCATCCTGGCAATTCCGCTGTTCGACGCCTTTTCCGTAGTCTTAATCCGGCTTTATCATCATAAGCCCATATACGTCGGCGACCACAATCATCTTTCACACCGTTTCGTAAAGATGGGCATGAGCCGGAAGCGCGCCGTGCAGATGGTACACCTGATGGCCCTGATTATCGGTCTGAGCGTTCTGCCGCTGCTCTGGGGAGATCATAAAATCGCTTTTGTGATTCTTGCCCAGGCAATGCTGATGCTGCTGTTCATGAGTCTGATCCAGTATGCCGTTTATCAGGCTCACGGCAAAACAACTGAACAGAAACAAGTCGCACCGGAAAAGCCGGAAATTGAGCATAAGTCGGATTAAAAAATATGCCGCCGTTCAGTTTTAGTGTTGACTAATTGGAATTCAGGTTGATAGTATAATAGCATCGACAAACCAAACTGGAATCTTTACAGACGGAGCGTAAAAATGAAAAAAATGCTGTTACTGCTTACTGGCGTTATGCTGTTTCCCTGTCTGACTTTCGCGGAGAACATTCAAACCGTTGACGGCACAGTTTATAAAGATATTACCGTTGAGGGAGTGAACCCATCCGGAATTGATATCGGCTATACCGACGCTAACGGCAATTATATTCTGCGCGGCCTCAAGTTTACCAACCTGCCGGCTGATATCCAGAAGCGGTTCGGTTATGTACCGGTGGCAAGCCAGCAGTTTGAATCCAAAGTCAATCAATACTCATCTTCGGAAATGGAAGATGTCGCAAGTACCGAAAAAGCCCGTCTGGAGGCAATCAAGAAAGAAGTCCAGCAGAAACTTGCCGGGGCCGATATCAAGATCAATCCGGCAGATTTGCGGTATGCGGTTTTTGCCTTGCGCCGTTTAGTAAAAATCAAAGTTGTCGGCCCGATTCAGCAGGGGTGCGTGGTGGAAGTTCAGGAAGTAACCACCGGCAAGCCGATTAAAAGTACAAAAGTGTTGCTGGACGGCGTAAATCTGCCGCCTGAAGATATCTGGACCGGATATATTTACCCGACAGGCGCCCAAGCCACCTATCAGAAGGTCAGCGGCATTCCGGTTTTCACTGAAAGCGTTAACCGGTCAGTGGATATCATCAATAAATATCTGAATATTTACGGAGAGTATGCGGCTTCCATGAATAATCAGAATAACACCCCTCCGCAGGATATTCCCGCGCCGGATCAGGACAGCAGTGTTGCCTCCAGTGACAATTCCAGCACTTCAGCCAATGCATCACAACCTGCAGACTCATCCAGTGTGTCCGACAGCAGCCAGCAGGATCAGCAAAGTTCCACGGATAATAATTTCAACTATATTCCGGATGACGGTTACGGCTATACTTATTGTGTCGGCGGCTCCTATTATCCGGTAAACTGGTACTGGCATCAGCATAACCGCCCGCATCCAAGACCTACCCCGCGCCCAGTGCCGAGACCAGTATACAACAACGCCAACGCCAATATCAATAATTTTGATAACCGGATAAATGCTTATGAGCAATCGATAAATCGGCAGGACTCGCGCCCCGCCGCAATCCCGAATGCCGGAGGCGGACAACGCAACTACGGACAATCATCAAACAGATTTGGTAATTTTCATCAGGCCTATTCCGGCGGCGGATTTGGCGGCAGATCAGGCGGCGGCGGATTTAGCGGCGGAATGGGTGGGGGCAGATCAGGCGGCGGTGGACGCCGGTAATTTTAAATCTCCTGATTGTTCAACCAAGGCCGGCTTGCACCGGCCTTTATTATTATTTAGACAAACTTTTCTCAGGTTCCCATAATGACAAAGCCTCGTAAAATCATACATATTGATATGGATGCGTTTTTCGCTTCAATTGAAATCCGTGACAATCCGGCACTGCGCGGCAAACCGGTGATTGTCGGCGGCGATCCTGAAAAACGCGGGGTTGTCAGTACCTGTTCGTATGAAGCCAGAAAATTCGGTGTTCATTCGGCAATGCCGGCGGGACAGGCAAGGAAACTTTGCCCGCAGGGAATTTTTCTGCCGGTAAATATGGAAAAATATGCCATGGTTTCAGAGCAAATACATAGAATATTTTATGACTATACCGATCTGGTTGAACCGCTATCAGTTGATGAAGCGTTCCTGGATGTAACCGAGAACAAGAAATATTGCCGATCAGCGACGCTGCTGGCGCAGGAAATTCGGGAACGCATCCATCGGGAAACCGGTCTTACGGCCTCTGCCGGGGTATCCTTTAACAAGTTTCTGGCAAAAATAGCTTCCGACATTAATAAACCTGACGGAATGACCGTGATTATGCCTGATAAAGCCAACGACTTTATCGAGAAACTGCCAATCGAAGAATTCTACGGCGTCGGTAAAGTCACTGCCGGGAGGATGAATGAACTGGGCATCAAGAGCGGACTTGATTTAAAGAATTTTGACCAGGCTGAATTGATCAGACACTTCGGCAAAGCAGGTATCTACTATTACAATATCGCCCGTGGTTATGACGACAGGGAAGTTGAAACGGATGTTCCGCGCAAATCGCTCGGACGCGAAACCACGCTGCAAATCGATATTTCAGACATTCCGGAAATAATCAAAATAGTGGAGGATTTATCCCGCGAAGTTGAATCTTTATTAAAAGAAGAAGGACTTGCCGGCAGGACGGTAACACTGAAACTGCGCTACGAAGACTTCCAGACAGTTACCCGCAGCCAGTCACTTCCCTGTCTGATTAATGAATATGAATTCATCCGGAATACTGCCGTCAGCCTGCTTAAAAAAACACAAGCAGGTCAACGCAAAGTAAGACTGCTGGGAGTCACCGTGTCCGGCTTTCCTGAACAGGAATGCGGTCCGGTACAATTGGAATTTCAATTTTGAACGATAAAGCCGCCATTATTGAATATCAGCTTGCCAGCAACCCGGAAACAATATCCTTTTTGCTGAAGTCCAGCTTGTAATCAATATTACCGGTCACGGCAGTGACTCTGGCGTAATAGGTACCGGCGGCAAGAGTACTTGTAATCGTGTCTGCAAGCGTTCCAGTATTGGCGGATTTCTTGAGCTGTGTGCCTTTCGCATCGTATAATGTCAAGTCGGCATTGCCTCCGCTCAGATCATACAAGCGCAAAGTTCCCTGTGCCGGAGTCGTCAAATCAAATCTGTAGTAATCATCACTGTCACCGAATCCAACCCAGCCGGCCTGCGTCGGACTGTCAACAACTTTTGCTGCGGCAATAGTGTTGCCCGCCTTGTCATAAGTGTCACCGGCAAAATAATTAACCGTATTGACAAGGGTGTAAGAGGCATCGTTTACACTGGTCCCGGCGGCTACTTTGACATAATAAGTTCCGGCCAGCAGCGCCACATTATTGATCGCCTCGCTGGTAGTTCCAGTATTCGATGAACTTTTCATTACTGCACCAGTGGAGCTCAAAAGCGACAGATCGGCGTTGCCGGTCAGGCCGGTCAATCCCAGCGTCAATGTTCCGGCATTGGTCATAGTCAGCTTGTAGACATCGGCGGCATCGCCGAAGCCAACCCAGTTGTCTAGACTGGAAATATCGCCTGCCGTCTTGTAATCGTTCGTGGCAGTGTCCGTCGGGCAGTACTTGATGGTATTGGTCAGCGAGTAAGAAGCATCATTTACACTGGTCCCGGCGGCTACTTTGACATAATAAGTTCCAGCCAGCAGCGCCACATTATTAATTGCTTCACTGGTAGTTCCGGTATTCGATGAACTCTTCAGTACCGTGCCGGTGGAACTCAAAAGCGACAGATCGGCGTTCCCGGCAAGACCGGTCAATCCCAGTGTCAAAGTCCCGGCATTGGTCATGGTCAGCTTGTAGACGTCGGCAGCATCGCCGAAGCCAACCCAGTTGTCAAGATTGGAAATATTCTGTGCAGTCTTGTAATCGTTGGCGGCTGTATCAACCGGATAA
>CAIMFA010000933.1 GCA_903840185.1 uncultured Lentisphaeria bacterium
AATATCCAATATCCAACACGGAATATCCAACCGAAGAAGGAAAGGCTCAATCCAACAGGTCAATCCAATCCAAAGCGAAGCAGGGGCTTCGCAGTCCAAAGATTACTGCGCAATCGTGGTGAATTTAAATTCTGCGAGATCTGCTATTCAATTGATGCCTGTATTTTTACCTTGGACATTGGATATTCCGTGTTGGATATTGGATATTCTCCCGCCGGACTGGATACTGCTTTGCGAGACGGGATATTGAATATTCAAATTTGTTGGGTGGTTCAGGAGATATGCGCATCCGGATACTGGGACTGGTGTTCCTTGCGCTCCCATTCCACGAACTGGGCGTTGAGTTCAGCCCATTTCCTGCGCGGCGGTTTGGGGCCTTTGATCCATTCAACCTGGCGGCCGCGCCAGATGGAATAGATTGCTGGAACGATTTCCAAGGTAAGAATGGTGCTGGTGATCAGGCCGCCGATCATCGGCGCGGCGATGCGCTGAATGGCTTCCGCCCCGGCGCCGTGCGCCCAGAGCGCGGGCAGTAATGCCAGCGTGGTCATTCCAACCACCATTAATTTCGGACGGACACGCTGAACGGCGCCGTAGGTGATAGCTTCGAACAAATCGTACTGATTGTTCATCCGCCCTGCCCGCTTCCAGGCGTAAAATGCTTCATCAAGATAGATAATCATAACCGTGCCGGTTTGCGCGGCCAGTCCGGCCAGCGCGATGATCCCTACCCACACGGCAATGCTCATATTGTAATCCAGCAGCCAGAGCAGCCAGAAACTGCCGGTCATGGCGAACGGGATGGAGAGCAGAATAATAAAGGTTTCGGCAACACTCTTGAAGTTCATGTAAAGCAGCACAAAAATCAGCATCAGCGTGATTGGCACCACCAGTTTCAGGCGTTCGCTGACGCGCAGCATGTGTTCGTACTGTCCCGACCATTCCAGGCGATACCCGGCAGGCAGCAGTCCGGCTTTTTCGATTTTTTCCGACACCACTTTTTTAGCATCCGTGACATATCCGCCGATGTCGCGTCCGGCCATATCCACATAGACCCAGCCGGTCAGCGAACCGTTTTCATTGCGGATCAGCGGCGGGCCGCTGGTGATGCGGATATCCGCGAGCTGTCCCAGCGGCACCTGCTGAATAGCATCCGGCCTTGCGCCTGACGACATGCCGTTGCCGCTGTTTGCCGCTATCGGCTGACTGGAGGCGGCAGGCATGACCGGAATGAGCACGCGTTTAAGTTTACCGATATCATCGCGCAGTTCGCGGCTGTAGCGGACGTTGATCGTGTACCGTTCGCGGCCTTCAATAGTGCGGGCAACCGCCATGCCGCCGATCGAAGTCTCCACCTGCGAGAGAACGTCTTCGACATTCAAGCCGTAGCGGGCTATTTCGGCGCGGTTCGGGGTTATGTCAATATAGTAACCGCCGGTGGTGCGCTCGGCAAACACGCTGCGGGTGCCGGGAATCTCCCGGATCACGGTTTCGAGTCGTTCCCCCAGTTTGCTGATTTCATCCAGGTCGGGGCCGAATATCTTGATGCCGACCGGGGTGCGGATACCGGTGGTAAGCATATCAATCCGGCCTTTGATCGGCATTGTCCAGGCGTTGACCATTCCGGGAATTTGCAGCGCGCCGTCCATTTCAGCAATCAGTTCATCCCAGGTCATCGGGCGCTTATCGGGCCAGATCTTTTTCAACACCTTCTGAGCCCACTCCGGCGACCAGCCGGAATACCAGCGCGGATACGGCACCTGCCGCCATTCATTTTCCGGTTTCAACTGCACGACGGTCTCGAACATCTCCAGCGGCGCGGGGTCGGTGGCGGTTTCGGAGCGCCCGGCTTTGCCATGCACGGTAAGCACTTCAGGAAACTGCTTGATAATGCGATCCTGAATCTGCAACACCCTGGTGGCTTCGGTGATGGACATAGTCGGCAGCGAAGTAGGCATGTAAAGGATAGTTCCCTCATTGAGCGGCGGCATGAATTCCGAGCCTAATTCCTTGTAAACCGGATATGAGGAAGCCACAACCACAACGGCAATGGCAATGGACAGGATACGCCGCGTCATCAGCATGCTGACCCACGGATAGTACATTTTGTGCAGCAGGCGGCTGATCGGGTGTTTATGCTCCGGAATGACTTTAGCGCCGGTCATCAGGACAATCAGCGCCGGCCCGATGGTAATGGATAGAAACGCAGCCCACGCCATCACAAAAGTCTTCGTGAACGCCAGCGGCTTGAACAGACGGCCTTCCTGCGATTCCAGCGCGAATACCGGCATGAAGCTCACCGTAATAACCAGCAGTGCGAAGAAGAGCGGTTTCCCAAGCTGTTTGCAGGCTCCGATGATGATTTCCTGACGCGCCTTGCGGTCAATGCCGGGCGGGGCATGCTCCAGTTTTTTATGCACGTTTTCGACCATCGACACCGCCTCGTCGCAAAGCACGCCGATGGAGATGGCAATACCCGCCAGCGACATGATGTTCGTCGTCAGACCCATGAAATACATAGGGATGAACGCCAGCGTGACGGCAACCGGCAGCGTGACAATAGCCCGCGCCGCGCCGCCGAAATCCAGCAGAAAAATAATAATGACGAGTGAAACAATGATTGATTCCTCTATGAGCGTCCGGGTCAGGGTGTTTATGGAGCGGTTGATAAGATCGGACCGGTCATAGGTGGTGACGATTTCCACGCCAGCCGGCAGTGACGGCTTGATCTCCTCCAGTCTGGCTTTGACCCGGTCAATCACCTGCAGTACATTCTGTCCGAAGCGCACTACCACAATGCCTCCGGTGGTCTCCCCCTCCCCGTTGAATTCGCCCGCGCCCCGGCGCATTTCCGGTCCGAACGCAATGCTGCGGACGACGTCACGCAGCAGCACAGGCGTACCTTTAGCGTCAGCACCGACCACGACCAGACGCAAATCCTCCAGCGACGTTATATAGCCTTTGCCGCGCACCAGATAGGTGGTGCCGTTACGCTCAATTTCGCGTCCGCCCACGTCATTATTGGCGCTGCGGATGGAGGATACCACTTTAGTAATGGGAATATTATAAGCCAGCAGCTTGTCCGGGTCAATCTCGACCTGATACTGCTTTTCGAAGCCGCCGACCGTGGCGACTTCAGCCACGCCTTCCACGCTCTGAATCCAGTAGCGTAAATGCCATTGCTGGAACGAACGCAGTTCCGCCATGTCATGTTTCCCGCTTTTGTCCACCAATGCATATTGAAATCCCCAGCCGACGCCCGTGGCGTCCGGTCCCAGCGTCGGAGCGACATTCGGCGGCAGACTGTCGGTCAGTCCCTGCATATATTCCAGGACACGGGAACGCGCCCAGTAAAGATCCGTGCCATCCTTGAAAATCACATACACAAACGAGTAACCGAAGAAGGAATAACCGCGCACCACCCGAACGTTCGGCGCACTGATGAGTTTGGTGACTATCGGATAAGTGATCTGGTCTTCAACCAGACTGGGGCTGCGCCCTTCCCACTGGGTAAAAACGATAACCTGCACGTCGGTCAGGTCGGGAATGGCATCCAGCGGCGTATTGCGCATGCAGAATATGCCGCCGATGGTCAGCGCCGCCACCAGCATGAAAACCATGAACTTGTTTCTGGCGCTCCACTCGATAACACTTTCGATAAAGCTGTCTTTAGTCGTCAACGATTTCACATTATTATCCTATTCGGGTTTCAACTTTTCTATAATCATTTCACCCGTTCCAGTTTTCCACGTTTCCCAATTTTCAATTTCTATTCACCCATACCGGAAATGGCGGATTTGAGCTGACTTTCGGAATCCACCAGGAACAGTGCACGGGTTACCACTTTTTCGCCTTCCTTCACCCCGTCCAGCACTTCGTAATAATCATCAGTCTTAGCGCCGATCTTCAGCTCGCGCGGCTCCAGATGCCCGTCCTTACCGTCCACGAAAGCGACATAGCGGGTGCCGGTATCAATAACAGCGCTGGCAGGAACAGACAGTTTTCTACCCAGCACCACATTTATTTCCACATTGGCCCACATGTCCGGACGGAGCAAATGACCGGGGTTGTCCAGTTCCAGCCGGATTTCGCCGCGCCGTGTCAAAGGATCAATGTGCGGATAAATAAAAGTGATTCTGGCCGGCAGCGACTGTTTTCCCAGGTATGGAAACTTGATAACAGCGTCCTGCCCGACAGCAAGCAGCGGCATTTCAGATTCGAAAACACTGGCACGCAGCCACAGATGTGAAAGATCGGCAATCTCATATAAAGTTTCGCCTGCCATAAAAGCTTTTCCCTCCACTGCGGTTTTGGCGACCACATGGCCGGAAAATGGCGCTCTGAACAGCAGCTCGTCAGCGGGAGCGCCGCGTCGTTCCAATTCACTAATTTCCTCGTTGCTGATCTGCCATAACGTCAGCCGCCGCCGCGAGGACTCTAAAAGGCGTTTGGCCGACTGGCGCTGATCGTCATCGGGGCTGTCCTTCTGTTTATCATAATTTTTCAGTGCCAGCAGATATTCCTTTTCAGCAGTAAAAAGTTCAGGACTGTACACCATGAACAAAGGTTCGCCTTTCTCCACCGGGGCGCCGGTGAAATTGACCTTGACCGAGCGTATCCAGCCGCTGAAACGCGGAGCGATCCTGGTCAATCTGGATTCGTCATGCTCCACCCGTGCGGTAGCGCGAAGAATAAATGCCAGATCGCGCATTTCAACCGGCGACAGCCGCATACCGATCAACTGCCGCTTGTCCGCCGGAATATAAACTCCGGTGCGGCCTTCCACGCCCCGGCTGCCATGCGCCGTCGGTTCCGCATCAGGCTTCTTCTCGACAAGCTTCATCCCGCATTTCGGGCAGCTTCCTGGAGCATCACTGATAAATTCAGCTCCCATCGGGCAGTAGAACTGGCCCGGTTTAACGCTTTTTATCGGATCCGGAGCAGCGTTTACCGCGGCCGGTTGTTCGTTGTCCTTAATTGGTACCAGCTTCATATTGCAGATGGGGCAGTCGCCGGGCCGGTCGCTGACATAGGTCGGATGCATCGGGCAATGGTATTTTTGCTTCTTTGTCTCCTTGACTGCGCTGCTGCCGGTGGAATCAGACTTGCCGCATCCCGCCGCGACGGCGATCAAGGCAGCAGTGACCGGCAGAATTAGAAAGCGTTTAATGTTCATGGGATTTATTTTCCTCTGTTAATGGTTTGGCGGCAGCCGGATCCGGAATTGGCGCGCCTGGCGGACGAAGGCCGATAATAAGTGCTTATCCGTAAATAAAAGTTGAAATATTAAAAATTTGTGTCATTTTATTCTTCTAAAAGGAAGTACATAATGGCAAAGATCAAATCATGGGAAGTTTCTGATGCGTTTTGGGGTCGCGTGGAACCATTAATTCC
>CAIMFA010000934.1 GCA_903840185.1 uncultured Lentisphaeria bacterium
AGATTACAGTACGCGCCTGGACGTTTGATACAGATGAGAATATTGACAGAGATTTCTTCCGGAGTAAAATCGTCAAAGCGCTGGAATTCCGGCAGAAACTTTCCGGCATCGGCACTGATTTCACCGCTTACCGAATTATTGCCGCCGAGGCCGACGGGCTGCCCGGACTGATTGTCGACCGTTACGCTGATTATCTGGTCGTGCAATTCCTTGCGTCCGGTGTGGAACTGCACAAACCGCTTATTGTCGAACTGCTGGCTGAACTGACTGCCTGCAAAGGTATTTATGAGCGTTCCGACGTTGCTGTGCGCCTGAAAGAAGGACTTACGGAAACCGCAGGACTGCTGTATGGCGAAGAGCCGCCGGAAAAAATCGAAATCCGCGAACATGCTCAAAAATTCTATGTTGACGTCAGACAGGGACACAAGACCGGTTTCTATCTGGATCAGCGCGATAACCGCGATTATCTGTATAAACACGCCACCGGTAAAACCGTGCTTAACTGTTTCTCCTACACCGGCGGTTTCGGTGTTGCCGCCGCCCTGGGCGGCGCGGCCATGGTGACTAACGTGGATACCTCCGCGCCGATGCTGGCGCTCGGATCTGAAAATATGCAGTTGAACGGTATTGTCGATAAATGCTTTGAGAACATCGAAGCTGATGTATTCTGTCTGCTGCGCAAATTCAGGGCGGAAGGCCGTAAATTCGACATCATAGTACTCGATCCTCCGAAATTTGCTGATGCGAAAAATCACATGGACAAAGCCTGTCGCGGCTATAAAGACATCGCCATTCTCGGCTTTCAACTGCTGAATCCCGGCGGACAGCTTTATACCTTCTCATGTTCCGGACTGATGGTGCCTGAACTGTTTCTGAAGATTACGGCCGACGCCGCGCTGGATGCCGGAACCGATGCGCACATTATCAAGCGTTTCTCCCAGGCGCCGGACCATGCGGTATCACTTAATTTTCCCGAAAGCCACTACCTGAAAGGCCTGCTGCTGAATATTTGATGTCGCCATTGAGCGGTTTTTAGGTTTTATGAAATCATTTACTGCCGTTGCAGGGCAGAATATATTGCTATTTTTGTAAAAACAGACATATATACTTAGATAACATACCCAGTATAATTTTTTGCTTTTCTTTACACAAAGGGGGTTGACTTTTATTTTGTCATGGTGTAAAATTGTACTAGTACACCGCAACACTGGAAAGTATAAATGTTAAAAAAGATAGACAAAAATAGTCCATTGCCGAAATACCATCAAATCTGCGATAGTATCAAAGAGAAGATTGCTCGCGGGGAATTTGCTGCCGGAAGTAAGATTCCAACCTGCCGGGAGCTTATGGAATATTTTAAAACCACGGTAGTAACGATTTCCAGCGCTATGCGCCAATTAGAAGATGACGGCTATATCAGCAAGGTACAGGGCAAAGGTATGTTTGTGCTGAAACACGAGACTGGAATCAGGAAATCTAAAAATCTTAAATATAAGAAGATCGGTCTGTTGATGCCTACCAAAGAAGATGTGTTTCAAAATATAACCAACTTGCTGATTGCCCGGATGGAACCTAAAAATTATTATATTACGTCTTTGGCAACCACATCGGATTTCGATAATATGTCTAACGAGGAAATAGAACATCGCATCGCAAAATATATAGATAACGATTTTGACGCGTTTGTGATCCACGGCAGCCAGCATTTTCCGTATAAAATTCTGCACAAATATAAAGAGAAAATCCGTCAGCTGAATTTTATTGTTAACAACGAATCTGCGATAGAATTTCCCGATGCCAACGAGATAATATTCAACAATTTTGACGTTGGTTGTATTGCCGCGCGGTATTTACTTGAATGCGGCAGAAAGAGGATTGCCATGCTGGGGCTCGACATAAAAGACACGACAATTATTCAGCGCACCGGCAGTCGCTCAAAAACCTATGATTACAAGATTGCGGACGGGATAAAACACGCGCTTAACGAAGCAGGACTGGATCCCGCTAAAAATTTCTCTATCATTCATGACACAATGGGAGATAATAAGATATCGGAAGACCGGATTCTTGAATTCATTCAGGGCGGAGACTGCGGAGTTTTTGCTGTCGGAGACTGGCGGGCGCTAAAAGTCTATCATGCCGCTAAAATAATAAATTTGAAGATTAACACTGATGTCGGGGTTGTCGGACTGTATAATACGCCATGGACAGAAATCATTACTCCCGCGCTTACATCAATCTCGATAAACGAGGATGAGATCGGCAGAATTACGACGGAATGCATAGCCGGCGGTTTGAAGGGACAGAAATTCATTGTTGCGCCGCAACTGGTTAAAAGAGAATCATAAAACTGAAAATTTTCGTTTTTAAATAAATAAAACCACAAATCAGGGAGAATCGTTATGAAACAGAAATGGTCAAGATCGAAGCACAACTGCCGGGTTAAAAGCTTTACACTCATTGAATTGCTGGTGGTGATTGCTATCATTGCAATTTTAGCCAGCATGTTG
>CAIMFA010000935.1 GCA_903840185.1 uncultured Lentisphaeria bacterium
CTTTCATTTTTTAAAGATAAACTTTCAAGAATTCAGCAGGAGATGAAAGATAAAAACGGACTTTTGTATTTCGTCGGAGTTAATGATGAAGAACTGGAGGATTTTCTTAAAATAGTGAATTGCCGTTGAATTATTTATTAATGATCTGGAACAAAATAAACTGAAGATGCGAATGTATTTCAACTTCAAGAATTATTCTGTAAACTACGATGAGAATGCACATGTCTTCTCCTGCCTCTACACCCCGGCCGGACAAACAGAGGAGCAGGACGCTGTGCAGGTTTCGGGTATGGAACCTGTAGCCGAAGAGGAACTGATGAAAATTCTTGATGGCGAGGGGTTGATCTGCTGCGCCACGCATGAACCGGGGAAAAAGATTGTCGAGGAAACCGCCGCCGAACTATATTGGCGTCGGGGATTTTGTTCCGGAAGCGTATGCCGCTCATATTGTGGAAACGCTGGACGCCGCTCAAGGTTGCCACCTGGAAATCATTCACCGTGATATCTATACCCTCAACGGTGACCGCACCCGTCCCGGCAAAGCAATTAAAATTGCTCGCGAACTGATTGAAAAGCAGTGGAATCTTGACTTTAAAATAAAATGAAAATTTAAAAATGAAAATATTTCAGAAAGAATCACTTTTAAACACTAAACTTTTACGTTCATCAGTAGCGGCGGTGAAGTTTGGTCAAATCTGGCCGCTGTTCGCGCCGTTCACTCAGATGGACGGAAATTTTTCGCCCGAAGAATTGACGGGGATTCCTGATGTTCTGTCGTTCGGCGGCGAAACGGCTCATCCCGTTCAGACCGCTGGCGGCGCGAAGATTGATCTGGCTCCATGGCTTGGAGAGGAGCCGCACAGTAAAATAAATGCGCTGGTTTACATACCGTTCACTGTGGCGGATGAAAGTGGAAACCTTTCGGACAGCAGCGGGAACCTCAACAAAGAACTAAATGTGTTTTTAGGCGTTGGCGCCGACTGGTGGTATAAGGCGTGGGTGGACGGCCGTCCGGCACACGACACCCTGACCGTCGGGAACCAAACAGACCAATACTCTCCGTTGAATAATGTTTTTCAAGTGGTTCTGAAACCGGGAGAGCACCTGCTGGTGATCCGCTTTGTCAGCGGATCGGCGGGGAGCACGTTGTGCGTCGGGGCGATCCCCCAGGCTGAAGCGGAGGAGAGATGTACGGTTATTTTTTCCGAAGACGCCGCGCTGGTCTACTGTTTTAAAGGGCAAAGAATTACGGCTATCCCCTGGGGGCGCGACAGCATACGGGTTCAGGTGACTCCCCGGAGAGGCGGAAAGACATCGGACTGGGCACTGGATATTCCACAGGAAACCGCAGGAGAAATCAACATCACCAGTGAAGGCGCGACACTGCGTAACGGCAAGATATCCGTTTCGATCCGCGACATCCCGATGCAAAAAGGCTTCATGCAGTTTTACCGGCATCACGGAGATGTCAGGATTCCCATCCTGAGTGAATATGACTATGTAGTGACCGCCCACAACCCCGGCTCGCGTGTCTTTAAGCCGGAGGGCGGCGGGCTCTTCAGCTGCGAGCTGCATCTGGCGGCGCGTGACGGCGAGCGCTTTTACGGCATGGGGCAGAACGCCACCAGAAAAATCAACCTGAAAGGCAGCGTGATCGACCTCTATCAGCGGCATGTCAAACAGACAATCCCCTTTGTCGTCTCCAGCGAGGGCTATGGATTCCTCTGGAACAACCCGTCGCTGGGCAGGGTTGAGTTCGGCGACAACCGGACGCGCTGGGTTTCCGAAGGCTGCCGGCAGATGGACTATTTCATCACGGCGGGGGACGACTACGGCGAGATCATGGAGCATTACGCCAGCGCCACCGGGCACGCCCCGGAATTTCCGTACTGGGCTTCGGGGTTCTGGCAATGCAAGCTGCGCTACGAGACGCAGGAGGAATTTCTGAAGACGGCGCGTGAGTTCAAGCGCCGCGGCCTGCCCTTGTCGGTGCTGGTCATCGACTTCCTGCACTGGGATGTGACAGGCAACTGGAAACTTGATCCGAAATCGTGGCCCGACCCGCAGGCTATGGTCAGGGAGTTGAACGAGCAGGGCGTGAGAATCATGATCTCGCCATGGACTTTGGTGGACGAGAGGAGCGAGAACTTCGCCCACATGAAAAAGCACGGCCTGTTTACCGTCTCCGTTGACGGGAGAAAGGACACGGTTATTTTTGGCAATCCGCCAAAATACCAGTACGACCCGACTAATCCCGAGGCGGCCAAGTTCCTGTGGAGCAAATGGAAGGCGAATTACTTCGATCTTGGCATACGCACCTTCTGGCTGGATCCGTGTGATGAGTTTCACGAGATACAGGATTACGATCAAGTCCTCTATCACATCGGGCCGGCGAAGGAATGCCACTCATTTTTCGTTGTGTCGCATCAGAAAAATATTTTCGAGGGTTTGCGTGCCGCCGGAGAAAACGAAGTGGTGACCATCTGCCGCAATGCCTGGGCGGGCAGCCAGCGCTACGGAGCGAGTCCGGCACCGCACGACATCATGTCCAGCTTCGAGCATTTGGAGGAGTACATGAAGTCGGCTCTTAATCTGGCCATGAGCGGCATTCCCTGGGGGGCTTGCGAAATCGGCGGATTCATAACTCCTGACAATACAAGCCCGTGCTTTCATGAATTGATGGTCCGCTGGTACCAGTATGGCGTCTTCACCCCCGTCTTCCGCACCCACGGCCACCGCAAGAACAACGAGGCGTGGAACATCGGAGGGGACAGCTATCCGCACATCCGCGCCGCCATGCAGCTGCGGGAGCGCCTGCGCCCCTACGTGATGGAGCAGATGAGACTGGCATCGGAGAAGGGACTGCCGCCAATGCGCCCCGTGTTCTTCGACTTCAAGGATGATCCGGAGACCGCGGAGATTGAAGACCAGTTCCTGTTCGGCCTCTGCATCATGGTGGCGCCGATACTCAAATACGGGCAGCGCTACCGCGAGGTTTATCTTCCCGGCGGCGTCGAATGGGTCGATGCGTGGACTGGCAGGACGCTGAAGGGGGGGCAGGTGATTAAAGCCGCCGCTCCGATCGAACGCATTCCAGTGTACTTGTGCGGCGGCAAACCAGAACTGCTCAAACACTTCAGCGGTCTGTATGAGGCGTGTGCCACCGCATTCGCGTAGTCTTTATCACACTGGAAAAAAATGGACAGTAATACATTAAAAAAAGGAGAGTATTATGTGTTTAAAAATCCGGGGCTTAGCTTTC
>CAIMFA010000936.1 GCA_903840185.1 uncultured Lentisphaeria bacterium
GGAAGTGGTTCAAATCCTGCTGGAAAACCTGGCGCCGGTCGGAAGAATTCTGCATGACGCCCTGAATAAACAGGTTTTTCTGGAAACCATTATCATGAAATCCATGCGCGAAGCTCATTCAGTCAGGATTGAACACCTGATTGAAAGGCTCAATTATATCCGCAAAGCCGGAGAACTGGAAGTGCTGGATAAGGTTCCGTCGCTTTCAGCAGCGCCTTTGCAGGCGGTAGAAATCCCTGCTGCTGTCCCGCTCCAGGCTGCAAGCATTCCGGCATCTCCCGATGTAAAAATTGTTCCCCCGCCCCCAGTCCAGACTCCAAATCCGGTAGTAATCCAGGAGCCTGTTCAGCCACCGCAGGTTGTGCGCATTGAGCCGGAACCGGCAGAGACTGAGCCGCCGGAAATGTCATACGTCGAACCGCTGGCCGAAGTTGTTCCGGCAGACTCTGAAACACAGGAATTCAAATATGAAGACAGCCTTATCCCTGATGACTCTCCGGTAGTGGCTGAAGAACCTGCGGTCATTGAACAGATTAAAGAAGATGAGGAAAAACCGTTGCGCCCCGGCAAAGTCAGCGCGTCCGAACTCTGGCACAGTATCATTAAGAAGGCCAAAGTTTCAGGACATGTTGACCCGATGATTTGTACATTCCTCAGCGAAGGCACGGCGGAAACTTATCAGAACAATATCCTGACCGTCAGTTTTGACGAAGAGTTCGATCCAGAACACTTTGAGCAGATCCAGCAGAAAGCGCTGCCCTACCTGATGCGCCTGCTGCAGAAAACCATCGGCGATTCCGGCAGCACAATCAACCTGACTCATGAATCCGGGGTCAAGCATATTGAGGAGCCGGAAGGTAAAAAGAAAAAAAGTATGATCGGCGTTCCTGAAATTGTGGAGAGCGTCAAAAAAAATGAATTCGTTAAAGTAGCGGTTGACCTGTTTGAAGGCGAAATTGTTGATATTCACGGCTGAATTTAAAATTCTTAATTAAATATATAAAAAAAGGAAAAAACTATGTTTGGAAACCTCGCGGAAATGGCAGGCCTGATGAAGAAAGCAAAAGACCTGCAGGGCAATCTTAAAAACATCAAAGCTGAACTTGCCGAAGCTGAATTCACCGGCGAAGCCGGTTCCGGCAGAGTCAAAGTGATCGTCAGCGGTGATATGAGAATTAAAAAATTGACGGTCAATCCAGACTGCACCAGAGACACCGCAACGCTTGAAAACCTGATCGCCACCGCAATCAACAATGCGCTGGACAGCGCCAGACTGCACACCCAGGAAAAAATGACAGAAATCACCGGCGGACTGAATATTCCCGGACTTTTCTGACAAACCGTCGGCTTTTTATGCAACTTGAAATCTGAGATGTAATATGACGCAGGCACATAACCAATATCCGGAAATACTGGAGGAGGTTATTGCCGCGTTCAAAGGGCTTCCAGGCATCGGCAGGCGTACTGCCGAACGCATCGCGCTTGCCATGGTCAAGTGGCAGCCGGGTAAGCTCGAACATCTGGGTGAACTTTTGCGCACTCTTCCTGAAACTGTCACATTATGCCCGGAATGCGGCAATCTGGCCGGTCACGGACACCCCTGTAACATCTGCGCCTCCCCTGCCCGTGACCGGAGCATTATCTGCGTGGTCGAAGAGTTCTCCCAGATTTTCAGCATTGAAAACAGCGCTTTTTATAAAGGGGTCTATCATGTCCTTGGCGGCAAGCTTTCACCGCTGGAAAACAGACACGCGGGAATGTTGAAAATAGATTCCCTGCTGGAGCGGATTGACACTTTGCAGGCAAAAGAAGTTATTCTGGCGCTCAGTCAGGATGTCGAAGGCCAGGCCACCGCCGTTTATATCGGCGGACTGCTGAAAGGCAAGAATCTTAAGATAACCCGTCTGGCGCGCGGACTGCCGGCCGGATCGGATATTTCTTATGCCGACTCCGCCACCATCGGCGCGGCGCTCAATGGTCGCATCCCCATGAATTAAACGCTCTGCACGGCTAAGGAGCCGTAAAGAAATAACCTTTACATCTTCGCGCTTCTCCCGAATGCCTTTGTGTTTGCCAGTTCGTTACATACCTTCAGGTATGCGCCTCTCCGGCAATTCCCAAAATCTCTTCGGGATATTTCGCGAGACTTGTCAAGTTTATTTCCTGACAGCTCCTAAAAATTCAACTATGGATGAATTTTTCAACCGCGCAGAGTATAACCTTGCAGTTTCCCTGGCGGAACTCCGTATTTATGTTTAAACATCCGGCTTAAGTGAAACTGGCTGGAAAATCCCAGCATTTCCGCAATCTGACTAATGGAATAGATTTTGAGCGGCAGCAGATTATAAGCTGTTTCCAGCCGGATATTATCGTAATATTTCTTCGGCGGCATTCCGGTGATTTCAATAAATGTACGCCGGAAGTTCCGTGCGCTCATATTAATCCGCGCCGCCATTTTCTCAACCGTCCAGCGCCCGTCCTGATGCTGATGCAGCAGGTCAATAATTGACTCTATTTCAGCGGCATATTTTGCTCTGGATAGATTTTCGCTGTCCGCCAGCCAGCGGTTCAACAATCCGGCAAACAGCGCAGATGCGGCGCGGCGGTAAAAGGGATTATCCCGGTGCAGCAGCTTCAGTATTTCCTCCGCGGCATCCTGTTCAACCCTGCTGAACTTAACGTTTTTCTCCTGTTCAAAAGTCATACCGGCAAGTTCGTAGGTCTTGAACGAGAACCAGTGAAAATTCCATTCCTTCCCGACACAGCAGTAATGACACACGTCATTCTCATGAAACAGAAAAAGCGAACCGGCAAACAGTTTGAATTTCCGGCCGGAATTCAGTTCCACCAGCCCTTGTCCGCTGATGGTCAATATTGCAAGTTGCGTATCCGTACTATTATCAGGTGACTTATGAACATCATAGGAATCATCGGCCGCAACCTCCCAGAAACTGCGCAGTTCGACAGGCTGCAGCAGCGAATTGCCGGATGCTAATACAAACCGTTCTTTCATTGATATTTTGTCCGTTTATTATATAAAATATTCCGATACCTCCATATCAATTTATCTACTAATAATGTATTTTCAATATAAATAATAAATATTCAGGAGGCTAAAATGTATATAGACAACACTCAGGACGGCATTCATGCAATGGTTCCCCGCGGGAAAATGACCGAATCCGCCAGAAAATGGCGTGATACTTATGCCATAACACCGGGTGCGCCTTTTGTCCAGACCACTTTCGGCCTGTGGATGTGCATCGACAAATGGTATGCTGACGGGTTGCCGCGGGATACTGATTTGAATAAATTCTTCATGTTTGATCCGCCTGGCAAATTCAGTATGGGCGGATTAGGCTGGTGCGAGGCGGCGTTTGTACCGAACTTCGATAATATCGTCCTGGAAGACCGCGGCGAAACCGAAATCGTTCAGGATTTTGCCGGCAGAAAGGTCTTATATTTTAAAAACCGGCGCAGCGGTTTTATGCCGGAGTATGTTGACCACCCGGTCAAGGACTGGAAGACCTGGGAGGAAAACGTAAAATGGCGGCTGGCGCCTGACGCTCCTGGCCGGTTCAATGACTTGAATAAGAAAGTTGAAGACGCCAGGAACGCCGCGGCAAATGGATTGATGATATGCCAGAACCTGATCGGCGGTTATATGTATCTGCGCAGCCTGGTCGGCCCGGAAGGGGCTTTGTATATGTTCTATGATTCTCCGGATTTGATTCATGACTGCATGAAATCCTGGTTTGAGCTGGCTGACGCAGTTACTGCAAGACATCAGGAACACCTTACATTTGACGAACTTTTCCTGGCGGAAGACATTTGCTACAATCACGGCCCGCTGATCTCGCCGGACATGATCCGGGAATTTCTGTTCCCCTATTACCAGCAGTTGATAACCAATGTCAAAGCACGGCAGATTGATAAGTCCCGGAAGATGTACATCCAGATTGACACCGACGGCAACTGCCTGCAGGTGATTGATCTTTACCGTGAACTCGGCATGGATATGATGAGCCCGTTTGAAGTTGCCTCCGGTTGTGATGTCGTTGCGGCGGGCGCAAAATATCCGGATCTGATTATCAGCGGCGGGTTTGACAAACGCATCCTGGCGCAGGGACGGGACGCTATTGACCGCGAAATTGAACGTATTTTTCCGGTAATGCAAAAACGCGGCGGCTATATCCCGACTTGTGACCACGGCGTTCCGGAAGAGGTTTCATGGCAGGACTACCTATATTATCATCAGCGCTGCATGGAGTTCAATTAATTACCTTCTGCCCAGAGACAGAACATAAATATTTTCCGGCCCGGCTTCGCGCAGAACAGATGCCGCTGCTGCAAGGGTGGTGCCGGTAGTGAACACATCATCCACCAGCAGCACGGAAAGCTTCCGGCAGTCAACGCCTTTTTTCAAGGCAAAAGCACCGTCAAGGTTTTCAAAGCGCTGCTGGCGGTTCAGTTTAGCCTGCTGACGCGTCCGGCGTCGGCGCAGCAGCAGCGAACGGCAGGGTATTCCAAGACGGACTGAAATAATCCCGCAAACCAGCATTGACTGATTGTAGCCGCGCATGAATGTTCTGGTCCAGTGCAGCGGAACCGGCACAATCATATCTATTTTGACGCCGCGCTCCGCGATAATTTCCGCAGCCAGATCACCGAAAGCCCGCGCCAGTTCAGGAGTATTATTGTATTTGAAGCGGTGAACCAGCTGCTGGCCCAGCCCGGAAAGATTGAATAACGCGAAAGCGCCGTTCCACGGACGTTTTTCAAACTCCATGCATTTTGAGCACAATTCCAGCACACCGTCAAGTTCGCTGCCGCAGCCTGGACAATGCGGCGGCAGGATCGGCTTCATTCTGGTCCGGCAGTCAGGACAAAACACATTCCGCGCTCCCTCCGGAACTTCTTTCCTGCATCCCGGACAGGGAAACGAACAAGTGCTGTTCAGCACAATATCCAGAACGTTCTTCAACATATATTGCGCGAATCCTTCCTTGTATTGAAGCTATTTAGTAATGTGCTGTGAAATAACTTCTGCCATCTTTTTCTGTCCAATATTAGATAGATGGAGACCGTCAACAGTTGATTCGGAACCAGTTATCACCCACGAGAAATATCGTTTGGGAATCAGAAAAACGTTATATTTAGAGCAGAGTTCCCGCTGATATCCGGTAAATACCCCGCAAAAAGGCGGCATCGGCAATTCGAGCATGATTACCCGCTCACATTTTGCAGCAGCATCAGCCAGCAGACGGTCGAGTTCCGCGTAGAATTTACTTGCGGCAGCCCCGGCTAAAATATCATTCCCGCCGATTTCCAGTATTAACAGATCATCTTTGCCGATATTTACTTTGCGCAAGGTATTGATCGAAGACGTAATAGTACCGCCAGCTACGGCTTTATTAACTACATTCAATTTGCGGTTATCAGCCAGAACCTCAGACCATGTTTTTTCGCCTTTAAAGCCGATTCCAGCGCTAATCGAATCAGCAATAACAAAAACGTTATTTGTAGCCATTTTTACCGGCTTACCAGAAAATATAAATGGCAAATCGGCAAGAATTGCATAAAGACTAAGCAGTACAATCAGCACTGAAACTACAAATTTGTTCCGTCTTCTAAACTTCTTGTTTTCTGAAGTAAACAAATGCAGAACAATCAGCAGAATGAGCAACACCAGCAGAAACACCGAGATCGGAGTAGAGGATAGTATGACATTGATTAATCCTACCAGAACAAACAGTCTGGCAGCATATAGACGAAGTAATCTATGCGGAAGCAAAGACATTGCTGTGCCTGTGATAATCAGCAGGAAACCGGAATAGAAAGCCCAGCCTGAAGCATAATGCATTATCAGAAAATTCACGTCTCCTCCTCAATTACTGACTGCTGTAGTTGCAATATCAGACTTATCTTCCGGATTTGCGTTCCGGATTAAACGGCATGCTGCGTTTTTTCTTCAATACGTTGATTTGCGGGCGGCGTTCTTTCAGGCCGCGGTTGACTGGGATAGATTCGCCTTCAGCATTCCTGCCGGTGTAATACATGGCGGCGCCCATGGTCATCGGCAGGGGAATATAGTCCTGCACCTGCTGCGGACTCCAGTTATGGCGGTTCAGAAAATCGTCCACCACTTTCATCTCTTTTTCAGTACAACCAGGATAGTTGGAAATGAAAAGCGGAATCAGATACTGCTCCTTGCCTGCCGCCCGGCTTTCCTTTTCGAAGAGTTCCATAAAGGCATAGAAATCCTCAGCTCGGTTTTTGCGCATCAACTGCAACACTTTCGGATGCAGATGCTCGGGAGCGACTTTCAGATGTCCGGAAACATGGTGATGAATCAATTCTTTAGTTAATTCCTTCTGGCGCAGAGCCAGCTCCAGCCGGATACCGGAATTTATATGAAGATGCTTGACTTCAGGAATACTGCGGACTTTGCGCAGCAGACTCACCAGACTGCAACCGTCCGACTGGTAATTGTCGCAGATATTCGGGAACAGACATGATGAACGGCGGCATATTTTGCATCGTTCAACATCTTTCGGCCCGCTGTCGTAAATATTGCCGGCGGCGCCGCCAATGTCGCTGATCGTGCCGCGGAAGGACTTGCGCGCCGTCATCCGGTTCACTTCCCGGATGATGGAATCATGACTGCGGGACATAATCAGACGTCCCTGGTGGGCGACCAGTCCGCAGAAAGAGCAGCCGCCGGGAAAGCCGCGCACCGCCGGAATTGAATCTTTGATCGTGTCGAATGCCGGAATCTTTCCTTTATACACCGGATGAGGCAGATAACTGAACGGAAGATCATAAACCCTGTCCATTTCCTCTTTATTCAACGGCTCGGGAGGCGGCTCAATGACCAGCAGACGGTCGCCGTAACGCTGAATCAGACCATGTCCGCAATACGGATTGATTTCCCGCTCGACAATTTTCGTGGTTTCCATCAGTGCATCCCGGTTGATTTGATGTTCCTCCCAGGAAGGCAGCTCAACAAAACCGGTGCGGTCAAATTCATCAGCGTCTTTTTTTCCCAGCAGGATGGCGGTGCCGGGTATGCCGCGCAGCGGTTCATTATGTTCAAGCCGCTTGAACACTTCGATAACGGGTTTTTCACCCATGCCGTAGATATCAATATCGGCTTTGCTGTCAACCAGCACACTGGCGCGGAGTTTGTCCTGCCAGTAATCATAGTGCGCCACGCGGCGCAGACTGGCTTCAAGTCCACCGATAACCACGGGAATCTTAGGAAACGCATGGCGCGCAAGCTGGGAATAAACTACTACTGCCTGAGGCGGACGTTTGCCGGGTTCGCCGTTTTCAGAATAGACGTCATCATGCCGCAAACGCCGGGCGGCGGTGTAAATATTGACCATGGAATCCATATTCCCGGAGGAAATTGCGCAGGCGATGCGCGGACGCCCCATCGCTTGCAGCGAAGCAGGATTCTTCCAATCCGGCTGGGCGATGATGCCGGTACGATAGCCGGCATCCAGCAGTAAACGTCCGATGATTGCCACGCCGTAAGAAGGATGATCAACATAGCAGTCGCCGGTAATGATCAGAACGTCGAGCTCCTTCCAGCCGAGTTTTTCCATTTCGGCGCGGGACATCGGCATGAAAGCGGGAGTGTACTTTGGCATTTATTTCTTACCGGTATTAGTTCCGCCTGTGACTTGAGCCGGAGCTGCCGGCGGCGGCTCAACTTCAAGTGCGCCTTCAGAAGGAATATTGGTCGCAGGAGTGAAATCCCCGTAGTTCAGATTTTTAAAAGGGACCAAGTAATCAACGGAGTTGGTCTTGGAAAGATTGTACACCAGTTTCAACTTAATTTTTTTTGCGGAATACAAGTCAGGATATTCTACTACAAACAGCATGGAGTAGACCTCTTCCGCTAAAGTATCTGTGAACTGCCAGGTAGAAGCGTTGAAATCACTGATCCCTTTCCGCAATGCTACACAGGGGTATTTACCACCGTCAAAAACCAGGGAGAAATCGTAAATACTCAAAGTTCTGTCCCGGTCAAGCTTCACAGCCACCACTGCGAATGCTTTGTCCTTGAACTTATCCTTGAACGCATAAGTATCCTGGTTCCAAACAGTAACCGGCTTGGAACTGATTTCAGCCGCCACAATCCAGCCCAGACAAAAACGCCGGGACGTGGCGTCTTCATCCGCTGTAACAACGCCGGCAAACAACACTATTAATATGCTTAAAAATAAAACCTTTTTCATGTTTCTCCGGAAGAATTTTATGATTCATAATTTCCGATTTGACAATATAATCCAGATAACCAAAAAACTCAAGAGCGGTTTTGTATTCTGTCTATTAAAGAAAAGACATTTTATACATGGGTGTTTCTCCTCTATCTCCGGGGCCTGAGTTAATTTTATATTTTAATATTACATTGGCGCCTTCCGTGACACACTGGTCCCATATTGATTTATTGCTTTGCATGGCTTAAATTAGAAACCGTTGACTTATATAATATAAGGAAAAATCAAGGAATGAAATCGCGATTAACTCTGCTGTTTGCCGTGCTGGCATTAACTGGAAATGTGATACTGGCTGGAAGCCACATCGAAATTTTTCCTTGGCCGCATGAAATAAAGCAGGGAAACGGATATACCGTGCTGACCGGAAACGGCCAGTCAAAAATAGTAATTCAGGCAGACATCCCGCTAACTTCCCGCCACCAGGCAATATTAAAAAAAATCGGGACAAGAATAGCTGAGTTCAGCGATGCCAAAATCAATACTGATACCGCTCTTAAGGGCAGTGGCACTGTCAAGCTGATTTTGAAACAGGCGAGGCCAGAGGACAAAACGGTTCCAGATAAGGCCGAAGCATATACTTTGACGGCGGGCGGCAGCGAAATTCGGATTGTCGGGCGTGATGCCGCAGGATTAAAGTATGGAATGCTTGCCATGCTCCAGCTTTTACGAAAAGCTGACGGCGAAGCGGTTGTTCCCGCTGTTGAAATCAGCGATTATCCGGACATCCGCTGGCGCACTCAGCCGATAGGCAAGGTTTCCGATGATTACCTTGAGTTTATTACAGAAACCGGGCGTTCCAATGGCTGCTTCATAGATTTGCTGGTCATGAACTGGTCAACCAGAATCCCGTTTGAAGACAATGCGGATGATTACCGGAAGCGGGTTGCCAGACTGCATGAATATGGCATGATTGTGGTTTGCAGCAGTGGCGGTTTTTATTCAATGGTTGGAAAGGTTAAAAACCGGGAGTTCTGCCCGCTGGAAGACACACCGGAAATGCTGAAAATGTTCAAGAAGGCCATTACAGCCGGAGTTGACGGACTGGCGTGGCATTTTGATGACCTGAACTCAATGCCTCCCATGGTTACACACTACAAAACTTGCAAGCAATGCAGCACACGCTTTAAAAGCATGGGGCAGTCGCAGGCGTACTGTCTGGAACAAATGGTAAAACTGGGGGACGAGCACAAATTAAAATTTTTCTGGGCATGTCCTACCTTGTACACGCATCACTGCGGATATCTGGAGAGTTACGCCAGGATAGACCCAACCCTCAATGAACCGGCTTATTTTCATGATTTCTGCAATTTCAACGGCGCGGACAAGGTACAATTTTACTACTGCGACTACGGCAAACCGGTTTACGACCGCATCACAAAAGATGGATTGCGCAATTTCATCTGGTGGAACAACGGTCCGTGGTCGGCAGGCGGTCCGGAAATATGGGGCAGTTATATCGCGTTCCCGCGACTGGCCTACTCCTGGGATTTTATTGACATTCAGGCTATCGAGAAAGACCGGGTGGAGAAATTTGACCAGGCGAGATATGCCGATCTGGCCAATGCCCGGAAATATACCAGCCTGATTTATTCCGGCACCGGAGACCCCGTGGCGATCGGTCTGGCGAATTTCCACGCATGGAATAATCAGAAATTTGTTGCAGACGAAGATTCAGCTCGCAAATTTATGCTCAATCAGCTCTTCGGCCCGAACGGGTATGCCAATGCCATGATCTGGGAGAAATACGCCAAACCACTCT
This sequence comes from uncultured Lentisphaeria bacterium, assembly GCA_903840185.1. Classification (GTDB taxonomy): domain Bacteria; phylum Verrucomicrobiota; class Lentisphaeria; order Victivallales; family Victivallaceae; genus CAIPAT01. The sequence continues at coordinate 10,048 of CAIMFA010000936.1, forward strand.
GGATTAAATATCTCAAATTAATATTTTTCAATGACGCGGACAGACAGGATTTGCAAACGATGGACAAGGCTTTCGCCTGCCTGAAAACCGATGTTACTAACTTAAAACTAACAGAGCGGATCCTTCCGCATATGCAGACTGTACGTAATATTCTTTCTGAGTATGCCAATCTGATTCAGCCGCTGAATGATGGTAAATATTATGCAGCACCGGCCAGCTTCGGCCGTGCAAACGATGCTCTCTTTATCATGGCTCCGTCTGCCGACGCCCCGGCAATTAACAATTCTCTGTCGCCCAAATTATCCGGTCCGTCGCTCTGTCAGTCTGTGGTAAATGACCGAGTCGGTATAGTTATGAATAACGACAAGCTTCAACTCCAGGATAATTCATTCGTCTTGAGCAGGCAGCCATTTTCGATAGAACTGATATTTGCACCTATGCAATTGGGGCATAATCAATATGCGCAATTTATCGGTACGCGAAATACCTATCGTGAAATTTATCCGGGGCTTCCCGGATGGGCATGCGGGCTGGACGGACAGGCGCAAAAAGTACGTTTTACAGTAGAGGATCCGGCACGGCAGGTAAGTACTGTGACGATGAAAAATAATCTCAAGCTCAATCATTTTACCCATATTGTTATAGTTAGAGACTGGGCAAATAAAAAACTGCTGCTGTATGTCAACGGCAAACTGGAAAACAGCGTAAACGAAACCGGGTCCGGCGATTTTCCCAATAAAAATATGCTGCAGATCGGCTATGATAATTATGGTGGAGCATATTATATTGGTGTAATATATCGGATGTTTTTATACAATCACGCAATAACTGCCGGCGAGGTAGAGAAAAAATATCAGCAGGCGTTAAGTAAATAGTAAAATCCGAAACTCAAGAACTGTTTTTCTATTTTATGAAAGAAACCCCGTTAGAGCTATATGCATAACTGCTTCTCACGCGCCTCCACCGGCGAGTTAAAATAGTGTCATAAAAAATTATTTAATGGCTATTTAAGTTGAATAGATATAACTTATATCATCAACAAAAATATATAAAACATCCGCAGGAACAGGAATGTAATATGAGCATCGCAGCTTCAGAGCTAGACGACAGGATCAGACGTTATGTCAGTCCGGTTAGGATTGTATGGCAGGAAGGAAATATCAGGAATGCGGAGGTTCTACTTCAGCATGGCAGCGGACAGGCCACAATCTGGAGCCATCCGGGCGCATTCCTTGCGCCAGTCACCTCTCTGCTTCTCGACTACGGCAAGGAACTTCATGGCGGGGTACAGATCATAACCGGTCCCTCCAGAGACAAGCGTGTCTTAAGGGTGCGCGTGCGCTTCGGGGAGTCTGTATGCGAAGCCATGGGCGAGCCGGACAATGATCATGCCATCCATGATGCAGTTATCGACCTGGCCACTATGGGAGCCACCGAGTTCGGCAACACCGGATTTCGTTTTGTAAGAATAGACAGCGTTGAAAAAGAGGATCTGATCGAAATCAGGGAAATCAGGGCGGTATCACTCTGCCGGGACCTGAAGTATCGCGGGGCCTTTGAGTGCGATGACAAACGTCTCAACGAAATATGGCAGACCGGAGCCTATACAACCCATCTCTGTTTGCAGGACTATATATGGGACGGCATCAAGCGCGACCGCCTGGTATGGATGGGCGATATGCACCCTGAAATCATGGTCACTGCTTCTGTATTCGGAAAACTGGAGGTAATCGAGCGCAGCCTGGACCTGGTCAGGGACGAGGCAGTGCTGCCGAAATTCATGAATAACACCAGTTCCTATTCCCTGTGGTGGATAATAGCCCATTACGACTGGTTCAGATTTCATGGTGACCTGGATTATTTAAAAGCACAGCGCGAATACCTGAAAGAACTGCTTCGCATGGTATTGGGAATGATTGACGCGAATGGTTCGGAGAAGCTTGATGCCACCTGGCGCTTTCTCGACTGGCCCACCCATGGCGACGATAAAGCAGTACATGGCGGCCTTCATGCTCTTCTTCTGCTTGCACTGAAGACAGGAGCAAGCCTTTGCAGTACCCTTGGCGAAAAACAATGCGGACTGGAATGCGCCAGGGGAATCGATTTAATGAGTTCTCACATTCCGGAACCTTGCATGAACAAGTCGGCGAACTCACTTCAAGTACTCGCTGGAATGCAGGATCCGGTTGCGGCAAATCGCGAGATTCTGGCGGCAAATCCGTTCAGAGGAGTATCCACTTTCTATGGCTACTATATTCTGCAGGCACGTGCGCAAGCGGGGGACTATCAGGGTTGTCTCGACTTGATCAGCAGATATTGGGGCGGCATGCTCGACCTGGGTGCGACGACTTTCTGGGAGCATTTCGAACTGGACTGGATGGAGAATGCCGGACGCATAGATGAACTGCCGGTGCCGGATAAGAAGGATGTCCACAGCGATTGCGGAGCACATTGTTTCAAGGGCCTGCGCCATAGCCTTTGTCACGGCTGGGCCAGCGGTCCAACCGCCTGGCTTTCCGAGCATATCCTTGGAGTCAAAGTCCTCAAGCCGGGAGCCCGGCAGATTTTACTGGAACCGCATCTGCCAGGACTCCAATGGGTTCGCGGCAGTTTCCCGACTACTTACGGTAATGTGGAAATTGAGTGCAGCCGGAAAGGGGAAAAAATGAAAATAGACTATAAGGCTCCAGCCGGGGTTAAGATTGAGACAGCACAATAAACTGCATGTTTGAGGAAGTATAGTCCGTACAGTTTCTTGAGACTTTGGCAACAGATATTACACTGTTTTAAGCTAATATTCTTTGCATAAAGTAAAATTACTGATAAATTTTAGCTATATGTTGCATTATAGTTATAAGGATATCATGAAACGCTATCTGCTATTTGCCGGGTTTTGCCTGTTCACAACGCTGTCGATGCTGGCTGACGGCCGGCAGTATATTGTCGCCACCTGGAATATGAAATGGCTGGGCGGCAGCGTCGGTCAGTTGGATGACACCAAAAATGAATACCGGTATGTAAATGAGATTTTGAACTCGAAAGCGGATATTTTCGCGTTGCAGGAAATAACTCCTTCCCATTCAGAAAA
>CAIMFA010000937.1 GCA_903840185.1 uncultured Lentisphaeria bacterium
CAAAGAAATTAATTTTGAAAGGATCATTATGAGTTTTTCATACGAGTCTGTTTATTTTGATAATCCGATCCAGACCGGACGGGTGATGGATATTTTCATGCCGGAAAAAGTCACGCGCGATATTGCGCTGTTTTTCGTTCACGGCGGCGGCTGGGCGGCGGGTTCAAGGGACTGCTACCACAAAATCATGCGCGGCTTTAATGCCGAAGGCTATATCTGCGCCACTGCGGATTACCGGCTGAACAATGACAGCATCCACCTGTGGGACCAGCTTACCGATTTGCGGCACGCCTACGACATTTTCGTCAGTAAACTGAAAAACCTGAACCGTCCGATGAAGATTTTCACCTACGGCGGGTCGGCAGGAGCGCATCTGAACGCGCTGATAAGCCTGGCCGAACCGGGACAGTGCGGCGAGCAACTGGAATATAACGGACGAAAACTCAGTAATGAATGGGTCAGGCCGATTGGCGCAGCCATGCAGGCGACACCGGTCCTGTTTGAACCGTGGGAGGACATTTTTCCGGGAATCTGGTACAGCATGGAAAAAGCAGTCGGAGTACCTTATTCAAAAAATCCGGAAATTTACCGTAAAGTCGCGCCCATGAATTATGTCAATACCGGCAGCTGCCCGGTATTTCACCTGCATGCCGAAGATGAATACATGTTTCCGCTGCGTTATATTCAGGAATTCAAGACAAAGATGGAGAAGCTGGGACGGCGCTGCGAGTGCAAAATTTACACCAACGCCGAACACGGTTTCTTTTATGATCTGACCAGACGGCAGCAGAAAGAGGCTTTTGCCGACATCCTGAAATTTATTGCATCGCTGGAGTAATTCAGTCGTTCTTTTGAAACTTAACCACAAAGGCACAAAGACACAAAGAAATCTTTTTTTAATGTTAAAACTTTAAATTTCTTTACTTTTGTCTTTTATCTTTCGTTTCTTATTTGATAAAACTGCTGATACCGCAGTCAAACGCTGACTACTGGCTGTTTCATGTTGGATATTGGATATTCTCCCGCCCTGCGGGATCCCGCTTTGCGGGACGGGATATTGGATATTGAGTTTTGTCCCTTGTCCTTTGTCTTCTTTCTTCCGGCTGCTCCACTTGGATATTGGATATTCCTTGTTGGATATTGGATATTGAGTTTTATCCCTTGTCTTCTGTCTTCAGGTTGTTACGTTGGATATTGGATATTCTCCCGCCTTACGGGATCACGCTCTGCGGGACGGGATATTGGATATTCAAATTATCTGCTGACGCCTGGACTGCTGAAGCAAGTAGAGATGCCGGTCTGACGACCGGCACTCACGGGGTGGTCGTAATTACAGTTTCATGCCGCTGATTTTTCTGTCGGCAGCCTGCTGTACTCTCAATGTTTTTCTGGATACTGCTATTATTGACTGAGTATTAAGCGCACCGGGTTTTCCACCGATTTCGTCAATCAGCATAGACAGATAGTCGGGGCCGACATTCGCCGGCGGCGACATGATGCTGACGCCCTTGTCGCCGGCAAATGCCACCTTGAAAGTACTCTCGGCTATATTGGCGGAAACAACACCTTTCGTACCCCAGAATTTAAAATCCCAGTAGAACGGAATGGAATAGCCGCAGGAGTCCGGGGCAAAATATGAAACATCGCCCAGAATGCCGCAGCCGTTTTCCATAGACAGCATAAACTGTCCGGCGTCTTCAAAATGCGGATAATCTTTCGCAAAAGCATTCCAGCAGCGCGCGGCGTTAAGATGGGTGACTTCCATGCCGGTGATCCATTCAATTATGTCAATGCCATGGACGGCGATATCATTGATAGTTCCGCCGTGCTTGGTTTTTTCAAAATACCATGACGGGCGCTTGCCGGACAACAGCGGATGCTGTCCGCCGAAACTGATGCCGTGAATATCGCCAAGCATTCCCCGCTGAACC
>CAIMFA010000938.1 GCA_903840185.1 uncultured Lentisphaeria bacterium
AATATCCAACACTCAATTTCCAACCGGGGAAGGATCGGAGCAAACTTGGACATTGGATATTCCTTGTTGGTTATTGGATATTCTGTTCAAAATTCCTTAACTTGATAGCTATGCGGCTGACCCTGCCCACTCCCGCGCCTGCGGGATGAAACCGCCTTTTCTTATCCTGCATATCCTGTCCATCCCTGTTAAATTTTCAATCTTATAGAGTATAACAATTGACAAAATTGAGATTTGGCGCTAAAGTAATTAAAACGTTTTAAGGATTATATTAATGAGTGTGACAATCAAAGAACTGGCGCGGCGGTTGAACGTTTCACCGGCTACTGTCAGCCTGGCGCTTAACGGCGACTGCCGGGTTGCGGGCGAGACCAGCGCGAAGATCAAAGCGCTGGCCGATGAACTGGATTATGTGCCGAATAATTTCGGGCGCGGACTGCAATCGCGGAAAAGCCGGCTGGCCGGATATCTGGCGGGATCCGTCACCGGTTCGTTTTTTGATTTGATCATGCAGGGTATCGGTGAAACCGCGGCGGCGGCGGATTACGGTCTGCTGACCGGCATCACCCGCGCTTCGGAAAAGATAGACGCCCAGGTGAAAATATTTATCGAAAAAAACGTGGATGGCATTATTCTTTCCTCCACCTACAGCGCCCACATTGAACAATTTGAAAAGGTCGAACGGCGCAAAATACCAATGGTGTTCTGTTCGACCCAGGACAGCGGCGGGCATCCGTTTGTGATCACCGATAATTTCAAGGGCGGACGACTCGCCGCCGGGCATCTTATCAGTCTCGGACACCGGCAGCTGGCGTGCTGCTGCATAGAGAAAGACCGTCTGGCTGGCAATCTGGATGCCGTTCATCAGCATAATCTGCCTGAACCGGTGTTATTTTTCGATGAAAATGATTTACCCGCCATCCTTAAAGCCAGCCCTTCAATTACCGGAATAACGGCTTACTCCGACACACAGGCCATAAAAATCAAGCATGTTGTAGAAAGTCTCGGACTGCGCATTCCGGAGGATATTTCCATTGTCGGATTCGATGACATGTGGTTCTCGGAGCTTCAGGAACTGCGGTTTACCACGATAGCGCAGCCTAAAAAGGAAATCGGCCAGGCGGCAATGCAAATGCTGCTGGAACTTATCAACGGTAAAAATATAACCAGCAGATTCATGGAGCCGGAACTGGTGGTGAGAAAAAGCACCGCACCGCCTTTAATAAGATAATTTTGACAGATAATCAAAAGCAGGGATGATAAAACAGTTAATTTTTAAAACGTTTTAAATAAAAAATATAAATAAGGCAGCAGCCTTAAATAAACTGAAAACAAGGAGATGAAAAATGAGTTTAAGAGCAGGCATCATCGGTTGCGGCGGAATCGCCAACGCCCACGCGGACGGTTACAAGAACAACAACATCCAGGTTACCGCCGTTACGGACATCTGTAACGAAGCGGCGGCTAGGCTGGCGGAAATCACCGGCGCGAAAATATTCAAGGACGCTGAAAGTCTGATTAAATCCGGGATAGTTGATATGGTCAGCGTCTGCACTCCGCCGGTCGCGCATGAAGAGCCGGCGATACTGGCATTGCAGCACAACATTCATGTCCTGATGGAAAAACCTCAGGCGCACATTCTGGAATCCGCGCAGAATATCGCGGATGCCGCCGCGAAGTCCAAGGCTTTATTCATGATCGCCTTCCGGCACCGTTTTCTCCCGGCCATTGCAAGAATGAAAGAGGTCATCAAATCCGGCGACATCGGCAATGTCGTATTCTTCCAGAATATTTTCTGCGGTCCCGCGTTTTACATGAAAGACAAATGGTTCAGCAAAAAAGCCATTTCCGGCGGCGGCTGCATGCTGGACACCAGCAGTCACTCGGTTGACCTGTTCCGTTTCCTGATCGGCGAGGCGTCAGAACAGCACGGCCTGATGAACAAGAATTTCGCCGGAACCGATGTCGAGGATGCCAGCATCATCACGCTCAAGGCGGAGAACGGGGCTATAGGTTCATTGATTGCGACCTGGGTTGCCGGCGTCGGTACCGCCGAGATCATCGTCATGGGCGACAAAGGGATGGTCAAGTATGACTACACCAAACCGGAAGTCATCAATATCAGAAAAACCGCCGATAAGGAATTTACCGCGGAACCGGTCAAGGCCAGTAATGGATTCGCGGAAGAGATCGCCCACTTTGTCAGCGCGATAGAAGGCAAAAACCCCGTTACCTGCACCGCGCATGACGGCGTCAGATGTATTGAAATCATTAACTCGGTTTATCAGGAAAATAAACTTTAAGGCGGGCTTTGCCCGCAACCCGAAAGACAGGGAAGTCAGGAGTCAGAATTCAGGAGTCAGAATGAACAGCCGGGGGAGAATATCCAATATCCAAGTGGAACAGCCAGGTGCCAGAATGGGAACCGGAAATTCAGAAGACATTGGAACTGAATTCAAAAATGAATGGCGTTTATTAACGCAACTATCTGATAAACAGTCAGTTCATGGTGTCAATTTTAAAAACGTTTAAAACGTAGAAGTCTAAAACAAAGAAACTAATAAGGTTGAAAATTTAAAATAGATTGTGAAGATTTTGAGAATCGGATCGAAAAAATCCAATCCACAATCCTATTCATCTATGTCAAATTTTAAACCTTTATAGAGTATCAAGCTTAAGGATTTGCTGAAAATGAAAAAAATCGGATTTATAGACTATTTCATCGATGAATGGCATGCCAATAACTATCCTAAATGGATCAAAGAGTCAAAATTCAGCGACCGTTTTGAAGTCGGCATGGCCTGGGAGGAGTTCACCCCCGAAGGTAAAAAAGGACTTGATCAATGGTGCAGGGAAATGAATGTGCGCCCCGCCTCGTCCATTGAACAGGTGGTGGATGAATGCGACTGCATCTGTGTGCTGTCTCCGGACAATGCGGAACGGCATGAAGATCTGGCGGCGCTGGCGCTGACCAGCGGCAAGCCGGTCTATATTGACAAGACATTTGCCCCGTCGCTGGAAATTGCCGGCCGGATGTTCGCCAGAGCGGAAAAGCATTCAACGCCGCTGATGTCCAGTTCCGCATTGCGGTTCGGTTCGGAATTTGAAAAGGCGCTGGCGGATACCGGCAGTCTGCCGGTGAATTCCGCGATGACCGTCGGCAGCGGCAGGAATTTTGAAATCTATGCCATCCATCAACTGGAAATGCTGGTCAAAACGCTCGGCACCGGCGCGCAGCGCGTACTCCAGTCCACAAACGGCATTGCCCATACCATGCTGATTGAATACGCTGATAAACGGCGCGGAACGGTTAATTTCATTCCCGGACAGAGCTTCCAGATCACCATTCAGTACGGTGAGGATAAAAGTATCTGCGTAAATCAGATGACGGACTTTTTCCCACGCTTTATCGAGAAGATGCTGTATTTCTTTGACACCGGCATTCCGCAGGTGCCGAAAACTGAAACGCTGGAGATCGCGGCATTGATCGAAGCTGGAATTTCCGCCTTGAAGAATCCGGGCGGATGGGTCAAAGTTCCCCGCGGTTAATACGCGGTATTCTGTCGAAGCCCGGCGGGTTATGCCGGGCTCCATACATATTTTAATTGAAAATAGAGCGCTTTAAACTTGAATTTCCCAATAATCAGTTAAATTAATAGGACTGCTTTTTCTGTTATGAAAATGCCAATGTAGCTCAGTCGGTAGAGCAGCTCACTCGTAATGAGCAGGTCAACGGTTCAACTCCGTTCATTGGCTCCAGCTTTTAGCCTCAAATAGCAAATCTGCGATATCCTGTCCAAACTTGCAAAATATGGTTAATGAAACAAAATTTGAAACATTTTTGAAACATTTCTTGAGCGAAACAGATTTTCATTGACAATTGATCCCCCCATTTATGTTTTATGATACTCAGAGAAAGCTTGCATTTTCCATTCAAGATGACAGTTTATCGACACTTCGGCAGTAGAACCAGAACGGGAGCAGTTAAGACAATCGTCAGACACGTTGTCGGTTGAGTTAATAACAAAGCTGTTGAAATATGCGCATAATTTGAAATAATAGAAAATACTTTCTGTTTTTCTTGATGCTGGATTGACAAGTAAAAATGAATGTGATATAATATTAATTACACTAAAATAAGGAATTTCTGTTACACCTTAAAATAAAAAAAACTAATAAGTCTTTTCGGTGTTAATCTTAAGTCGCGAACCCCGAGCATAGACTATAAC
>CAIMFA010000939.1 GCA_903840185.1 uncultured Lentisphaeria bacterium
GCCCTGAAGGACTCATCCCCGCCGTTAAATTCGTCTGCTCATCAATTTTCCGCTGGGCTTCATGAACTAAAATTTCAATTTTCAGGAAAACTTCAGTATGAAAGGTGCCAAAGATCCCTGGGGTGGTCTCTCCAGTGCAGTACTGCAGGCAAAATGTCCATCCAATATACATTACACTTCAGCCCCGCGGAATAACTGGGCTAATCCTTATATGATGAACGGAGCCGGCCCCAGCTGGATGAGAAATATTCCCGGCCTGGAAGGATTTAAACGGAATAAAATTCAGAAGCCGAGCGAAACGGTGGAAATCCTTTGCGGAGGCTACGGCCCTGACGTGTATGGAATAAGTTTTGCAATTGTCGATTACCGTTTTCTGGCCGGTCCATATGTCGGCACCGGTTATGCCCAGATCTTCGGCGATTATCACAATAATCTGATTCCTACCAGCTTTGCCGATGGTCACGCGGTCCTGATGCCAATCAGGGAATATATGATTTATGACGATACGACCGGTGCTGCTGTATGGAAAAAATATTTTGCCGCAACCAGACGCTGAAAAAGGCGATAATTACTTAGGAATAATTAAAATACAAGAACATAAAAAGGAAGATTTAAGAATGAAAAAACTCAGTCAAAAAAGAATGCCGCGGCAACGAAATTTTACGCTCATTGAACTCCTCGTGGTGATCGCGATCATCGCGATTTTGGCCGGAATGCTGCTGCCGGCGCTGAACAAAGCCCGAATCAAAGCCAGGCAGATTAATTGCGTGAACAACACCAAACAGATAAATCTGGCATTGGGTAATTATTCCTCGGATTCTGCCGACTGCTATCCGTCGCCGGCGCAGGCATGGTCTCCAACGCGCACCTGGACCATGCTGCTGATCAGCGGTAAATACATGAAAGGGGCCAAAGAACCCTGGGGCGGGATCTCCACTTCCATACTGCAAACCATGTGCCCCAGCAATGTTCATTATACCTCGGCTCCGCAGACCACCTGGAATACTCCATACCTGATGAACGGTTCCGGCCCCAGCTGGATGAAAAACATTCCCGGCCTGGAAGGATTCAAGCGCAATAAAATCCAGAAACCCAGTGAAACGGTGGAAGTGCTTTGCGGCGGCTACGGTCCCGGGGTATACGGCGCGAATTATGTGATTATTGATTACCGCTATCTGGCCGGTCCCTATTTCGGTTCCGGCTATGCCCAGATCTGGGGAGATTACCATAACAATCTGATTCCAACAAGTTATGCGGACGGCCATTCCAGGCTGGCGCCAATCAGAGAATATATGATCTATGACGACTCGAGCGGCGGCGCGGCATGGAAAAAATATTTTGCCGCTACCGGACGCTGAAACTGACCGTAATTTATATCAGGAATTATAATCTATGAAAAGCTGGATACAGGGGTTTATTGCCTTGATGGCAGGCGTTTCCGGGATTCATGCGGCTGATGTAATGCAGCTGGACCCGCCGGAAATCGGCAAGCAGGAAAAATGGCTGATTTTCAACGGCAGTATGAAACTTGGCGAACCCGGAAAGCCGGTTCCAGGTTTTTGTGCCCTGGGATATTTTAACAAAGATGAAGGCTATAAAAAACCTGAGCGGATTTATGCCCCGGTGATCCGTCGCGAAGAATCCGGCAATCAATATCTGGAAATGCCCGGTTATCACGGCCTGCCTGAATACAATCTGTACCCGTCCGGATTTTATCTGCCGAAAGACGGCGAAGTGGAAGTTTCGTTCATGGCTAAAAGTATTCCGGATGAAAACGGCAAACTGCATGATCAGCCCGGCATCATCATGGATTTCCGCTGCAGCGATCCCGGACGCCAGTACGGCAGTGTCAAGGAGCGCTATCCGGTGCTGGAAAGCAGGACATTCAATCCCGGAAAAGAATGGCGGAAATATTCATATAAGATTCAGGTGAAGGCAAATTTTACTTATGCCATAATGTTCCGGTCATTCAGCCGGAATCCGGCTGAATGGCTGAACGGTCTCTGCATTGATGATTTGAAGGTTCGCTATCAGGACGCCGGCGAGGCCGCAAGTGACGAAGCCGTTATTTCCTGTGACCGTCTGCTCAATGTATTTTATCCGGGAGAAGAGGTTGAACTGAAAATTCAGGCGCTGCTGCACGGCTCTGACGTTGCAGCCTCAATCCGCCTCCACATCCGCAGCGACTACTTTTTAAAGAATACGGAAACGCTGGAAGTCAAGCTGAACAGAGACGCGTCGTTTAAATCCGGTGACGGACGTTCGCTCTATACCGGCTTGATCAAATATCAGCCCGGACAGTACGGCAGTTTTAATACCGTAGTGATGTTTGACCGCAAACCGGTATTCAGTTACGGCGGCGATTTCGCGGTGCTGCATCCGCTGGATAAGGCAATCTCGCCGCTGCGTAAACGTCTTGGCGGACATTTCCGCACGATTGGCAACTATTATCAATTGACGCCTTCCAATGACTGCCCGCTGATAATCCGGCAGGGAACTGATTTGGAAGCGCAACTTTACTCGCTGTGCGGGTTTGGTCACGGAATGGTTTCTTTTGATTTGAAGAAAGTTCAACCGCAGCCTGACAAGATGGATTTCTCCATGATTGATGCCGACATTAAACTGCTGGAGAAGATGGTATTGAACCGGTTCCCAGTCTGGGCGCCTGGTGGAATTACACTACCAGACGGATGAACGGCGGCGCGCAGATCAGCCCCATGCCCAACTGGTTTTATGATGACAAATACACCCGGCGGTCGCTTGATAATTCAACCCCCGACCGGGAGCCGCGTACTTTGAAAGAAGATGTATGGCGTCTGCATGTCAACAGCTCTGTCGAATATTTCGGCAGCAGGGTTGATAAATGGATGCTGATGGTGGAGCCGCAGTGGGTGCTGACGGCGCAGGATTATTTGACCTTGCAGAAAATTGCCTGGGAAATAATCAAGAAAAAGAATCCGCAAAACCTGTTGATAGCCGGTGAGA
>CAIMFA010000940.1 GCA_903840185.1 uncultured Lentisphaeria bacterium
AATATTTTCAAAACGCCATGGGGCGAATATGTCATTGTTATTCTGGCGGTTCCCAAAGGTCTGGCGCTGAATAGTTCGCGCCATATTTCACTCACCGTTAAATTTAAAGTTCCGGAAAATGACGCATTAAAGCAGGCGGTAATCTTTGGAGCGGACTACAAAGGTTATACGATTGCAAAGCCGGTTCCGGCAGAAAATGGATATCTTGAATTTCCAGTGCCGGAACACGGCATCGCAACCATGATCGTTCTTACTAGAAATTTCCGCCGTATGTACTCAAGGTAGGTATTGTTATATATGGTTTCCAAACTGGTCGAATGTTGTTAGAGCTAATCGCAAATCCCACTTATAATGGCCAAAAAAGTGTCATGCTCCATTGATCATGGATCGAGCCATTGGCGATGACGTCACTGTCGTGCTTAGCCAGTTTTTAAAATTATTTTCATTATTTTTTCATATTTTAAAAATAAGATATTGACAAGTGATTACTTGCGGGTTATAATCTTGGTATATACCAAAATTATACAAGGTAGATGATTGATGATGAAAGCAGTTGCGGGAAAAACAATTCAGCAGCAAATACTGGAAACATTGCGCCAACGGCTGGCCGGGTTGCCGGAAGGAACCCGTTTTCAGACAGAACGCAAATTATGCGCTGAATTCGGAGTGGCACGTGCCACAATGACTAAAGTGATGGTCAAACTGGTGGATGAAGGGGTGCTTAGCCGTTTTACCAGCAAGGGTTCGTTTGTGCAGAAGCCGCTAAAACCGAGCGTTCCGATCACATTTCTGCTGCCTTGCGCTAATTTTATCAGTGATACTATTCAGTCTCCACACTCATTGCACACCCATCAGATGCTGAAAGGCGTCTCGCAAATTGCCTTTGAACATAACTGCCGGGTACAGACAGTGACGGTTTCTCCGACCAACAATCGACACGATATTGATTGGAAACAATTGGATTTTATTAACTCAGACAGCAGGGTACTGGTGGACAGCTACTGGTATTGTGATTTGTTTCCGCTGTTTAAAGAACGCGACTGTAAGTTGGCTTTTGTAGAAAACCAGACTTATAAATTTAAACTATATACCGAGTACCTGAAGAATTGGTTTGTTTTAAGCTTGAACCGTATCAGCGCGATGGAGTCGGCGGTTAAATTATTAGCGGATCGCGGTTGCCGCCGGATTGCTCTGGCACAAAGTAATCTTGAAGAAAAAGATCACCCGGTGCTGCATGGCTATAAGTCCGGATTGGCCAAGTGCGGACTCCGGTATGCCACCTGGATAGACCCCTTGAATATCAACAATAAAATAATTGGCGAGATTATCTCTGATTTTTATAAGAAGAATCATTTTGATGCATTGCTGCTGGACCCGCTTCTAGTTTTCAAATTACGGACGCAGCGTTCATTGAATTACTGTCTTGGCCTGCCGGAAAGCGTAGTTATCATGGCGAATGCTGAGATTAACTATAACCAGCAGACGTTCCCTGCGCTTTCCAGCCTGGATTATCCATATGACGAGATTGGCCGGGTGGCAGCGCGACGGCTGCTGGAAGATGAATTCAAGCCGGGGCGGCAGATATTTGACGCACGGATTATCGAACGCGAATCAACGATGCATGAAACTGAACGGTTAGCCTTAATAACAACATAATTGCAGAAAAGGATGTATCATGAAAAATCAGAAGCCGCTTTTTACACTCATAGAGCTCCTAATCGTGATCGCCATCATAGCGATTCTCGCTTCAATGCTGCTTCCTGCCTTGAATAAAGCGAGGGACAAAGCTAAGACGGCAGGTTGCGCCAGCAATCTGAAACAGATTGGAACTTCAGTATGTTTCTATCTAAATGACTTCCGCTGTTTCCCCGATTTTTATGTAAAAACTCCTTTCCCTGATCAAGGCGCAGCGGGATGCTGGGTAAGAAAGCTGATTGATTTGCGTTATTCAAATGCAAAATCAAATTCATTTGGTGCTAAATATCCAAGCGAGTTTTTCTGTCCGGGCGAAATGCCCGGCCCCACATACACAACCATGGGATATGAACCCTATGTTAATTACGCACTTAATGGACGCTATGACACGTCCGATACTTCTCCTTTGCTGAGAGGGGGTATTTCGTTAAGAAATGAAAGCCAAGTTAATAAACCTTCACTGACCTCCATGGCTGTAGATAGCGCCGATCATGCATACAATATGACACAAGCCAGTATAATTGATTATCGGCATAGCAGCGGAGTTAATAGCGCTTTTACCGACGGACATGTAGTATGGATAAAAATGCTCTCAGTGCCTTTAACTAACAGGAATGGAGTGTATTTCTGGGGATATGGCCTGGGGACATATGGAAAAGGTTACGGTCTTTAATAAAAAAAATACAAGGATAACATGTTTAAGAAAATTCCATCAGTTATGATTATCGCAGCGCTTCAATTCGCAACACCGCTTTATGCGAAGAATGAACCGCAAAAAGAACAAAAAGTTTATGTTCTTTCAGAATACGGAAACGTATCCACTATAAGTGAAGCTGAGGCAACGCTTAACGAACTGGCTGGTCAAGTAAAAAAAGATGGCGGCGGATTTGTTTTCATTGACAATAAAGTCTGTTCTGATTTTACTCCTAAGAATAATTATCAGAAAAATTTGGATAAAATTAATTTTATTTCGACTGGCGCCAGTGGATACAGCGGAAGTTACAAGGATTATCCAACCATCAGTATTATTGATATGCGCAAGGGATATATTGATGCATATCTGCCGCAATATGGCGGACGCTCCACGCTGAATTCATATAGTGGTGTCTTTGCGCCATTTGGCATACATAGAGAAATCAATCTGCCGGGCGAAAGCATAGATCCAGCCGGAGTTTTTCCGATGATCGCCATAACCAATAACACGGTAAAGGGCACGGTCAATTTCCGCACTCCAATAATGAAAAATGTGGAAGCCGGCAGCAACGTGCCCATGTATTTTGCCAGTACTGTCGGCTTGTGGGAGGGAGCAAAAATTGCATCCGAAAGACTTGATGGTAAAAATGAAGTTATTACCGTAAAGAAAATTTTATGGGACGGACAAAAGAAGCAAAATTATATTATAGCTGATGTAACAAGGCCATATCCGGCCGGTAGTATGTTTACCAATAAATCAATCACTCCGGGCTTGAACATGGTTGTCAACAGCAATTCTGATAATCAGACTAATGGGCATATAGGAGTTTTTGTGGAAAAAAACAGCCTCGGTGATGAATTTCTTTTCCAAGGCATGTTAAGTTATTCCAGTGACATCAGCAATGCCGGCGGTGACGAGGGAGGAGTTGTTTTCAGTGCGGAAGTCCGACAGAATTTGGAAGCATTCACTTCCAAAGTAAAACGGGTAGACCGCAAAAACAATTCTCTCTATTTTGAGTCTGGCCCCAAACGCACAATGTGTTATAATTTGTCTATGTCCAGACCTGTCATCAATTTGAATCAAAAGAAATGGATCACTGAAGGCAATGTGGTTATTGTCGCAAGCGAACGGGCTCTAAATGATCCGATTAATAAAATAAAAACCATATACAAGGACAGAAAATATCCGGATTCCAGCAATAATGATCCGGCTTTCAAGGAAGCCGCGTTCTTTACACGGGGCGGATTGATCGAGGGCTCGGCAGATACGCCATGGGATGAGTCGATAATCGGTCGTTATTTTGCGCTTAACGAACCAGATGAATATATCCTTGGAGAAAGAGATTTCTATACCGGATATCATTACGGACCGCGCAGCACTCCAGTCTATCGCTGGTATCAGATCGTTGATTTTAAAAAGAATTCAGACAACACTAAAGTCATTAAAATCCGCAGGACATTCAGGACGGGATTTACTGCCGGAAGTCCGATTTTAATCAATCAGGAAAATTACACTTATGACGGACATCTTAAGGCGTTAAAATACATCATTGCTCCCGGAGCAGAGGTTTTCGACATAGCGGAAGCCTGGCAGGATGCCAGAAACGGTTATCGGAAAGAGGCCTTCATTCCCAAAGACAGTCCTCAAGACTGCCTGAAGGTCATGCCGAACGGCGATGTTGGCACTAACTTTGATTTTGAGCCGGGTGACCAGATTGTTCAGGCTGTAGGCTCGGAACCGTGGACTCCGCGTCCAATCCGGATTCGCATGTTCAATCATTTTCCATCGGATACGCCGATTGAAGCAATAGAAGTAGTAAACTACAACACGATTGCCACAACCTGCGGCATCAATTTTACAGGAAAACCCGCGAACGCTGCCCAAATAGAGAAGCGAAAAGACAAAAGACCAGCATTTCTGAATGGGATTTATTTTCACGAGAGCAGTTCTGTAGGCGTGGGTATGCGATTTGC
>CAIMFA010000941.1 GCA_903840185.1 uncultured Lentisphaeria bacterium
ACGGCACAGCACGTCGCAATGCCGCAGCCATGCCATTCCTTATACTTTCGATTCTTCGCCGTCGCCTCGGAGATCGGAACATTTCAGATTATTAGCTTCCCGGAACTTGGAAATGGTCGATTCTGAAGTATTATAATTAAACGCTATCTGGTTATTGGAATCAGCCTGGAGGTAGCCTTCATTAATCGCGGCGATTCGTTCTGATTGAGACATGGCCCTCCAAGCCTTAGTCTTGCAGCCCACCGTCTTTTTCTGCTTCTTAGGCTTGGTCCTATTGCGGTTTTGCAGATTCTCGACCTCTGCATCGCTAACTTCAGTTACGAGCCATCCAGTATTCGCGGCGCTCAGGTCTATTTCAGCCTTGAACGGGGTTGCGCTACTTTTAGGTTCAGACCGGTTTTTTTCAGCTTTCAGCACCAGTGATATGTTATCGTTTGTACTGGCCTGAAGCGCGTGGATTTTTTTATCGGCTTTATTAGAAATCTGGGCAGTGCCAGCAATGTCGGACTGTCGATTGCAGTGATGAATTACGATAACTGCGATCCCTTGTTCTTTGAGTCGGCAAATCCATCTGTAGAATTTATTCCATACCCCTGCATATTCACCGTTTGTGGTCAGAGTGGACAGGTTGTCAATCACCACCACCGAAACCTTCAAACCTGGCGTGCCTTCGTGTTCTGTGGCATAACTGATAGCTTTGCTGAACTCTTCCTGGTCCTCTGGACTGGCAAGGTCATGATAAGTTCCAAGCTTTAAGATGAAGTTGTCTTTGTTTGTATCGCTGTCGGCGTATATTTCGTGCAAACGTTTCAATCTGGAACCGATTTCCCCGTCATCCATCTCGCCTGATCCATATAAGACTTTGTGGATTTTTCCATCTGTTTTCCATTTATCCAGGAAAACACTTTTACCATGAACCAGCGCCAGTGCCATGCTGAGCGCTGCCCACGATTTTCCAACTCCAGTGTCGGCATATATTACCACAAACCCCTTTTTGCGTAAGACCGGTTCGATCATAAACGGTTCCTGCTTTTTCTTTTCCAGTTCGCTGCCAGTCATTAAACCGTAATCGTTGTCCTGCAAAGGCTCCGGGATATGAACCCCATAACTTTCCGCTTCGGCCAGGAACTCTTTAACGGTCATAACGGAAACGCCATCATAATTGCCTTCCAGCACATCGTCATCAAGTTTCGCGGCATTGTCCCATGTATGATTCGTGAACTTCACCACCTTGAAATTGACTCTATGCTCATGAAGCTGCAAGTACACCTTGATCGCGATCCGGTATTTCTCTAGGGGCTCTGCGCCCGGCTTGTCGAATAGCATCCAGTATACGTAGCGGCCATCATAAACCGGTCTGAAATCAGTATTATTCGCAGCCTCCTCCCCGCCGTAGAATGAACTGAAAATCACATCATTATTGCTCTGGTTGAACAATACGAGGTCCAGTATATCGGTTAGAAATATGACGGCTGTTTTATGCCTGTGAATCAGATTGGCGTTGTATAACGGATACCTGCCGCCCGGCATGGTGTAAAGCAGCATTTCGGTCGGGTCACCGGTACGAACATAAGGCGAGATCGGAAGAAATACCGTCCTGCCATGGATTTGCTTTATTATCACGGAGTAGGCTACAACGTCGCCTTCAACTAGAAACGGGATGAACTTCTCATCTGATTCCTTCTCAAAAGTCATATTTACTGCAGAACGAGCCCAGGCTGTATGCGTCAAGTCCACTTCAGCCGTTATGTCGTGACTGATACCGAAATGATACGCCAGATGTTCGGTGCTCTGCCGGTCTGTCTCTTCCAGAATGGCTTCAGGGGTGGATACTTCAGTCGCTTCAGTAGTCGTTGCCCATTTCATAATCGGATTAAACACTGAAAACAGCCGGATGAAAAAATGTCGAGCTCCGGCAAATTCATGAATAAGGGATGTGTCTTCATAAAAGTATGGATCATTCTGGCTGAAGGCTGTGCGGTACAGGGTCCGGCATACCAGAGACGGATTATCGGCTATATATTTGAGGTTCAGCCTGAATTTTCCGTCTTTGATGGCGTATGCATCTTTTTCATGTTTTCCCGCAAGCCACTCTTTAATGCGTCCGGCAAGAGTCGTCAACAGGAATAATTCCACCAGTGATCGGAGTATCGTGTGGAACTCATATTGATGATCCCTCCGATACGCGCGTATTTTTAAAACGGAACGGATAAATTCTGCCGGGTTGAAACTTCTCGCCGGCAGCTTTACTTCTTCAACTTTTTCTTTATCGTCAGACATGCTAATGTCTCCTTTAAAATTGGGGTGAAAGTTTATATTCACCCCTGTTTAGTTCAAATAACAAAAACCGATGACTTTACTGAGCTTAAAACTCTTTTTGTTAGGATACTGATTTCAACGTAATATAGTGTAAAATCAGGTAGGGCCGGAAATTTCATAAACTTTAACTTTCTATAATTTTATGAAAATGGTAGAATGCTCAGTGTAAATGATTGGTATTAAAGTAATTTCCTGTTTTAAAGCACCCGGCCCGGCCCATAGTTATTCCGGATGCTTTAGGGAAAAATTGACAGGAAATTACTGCCTTTGATTTATGATTTCATATTTTAATAAGTTTTCTCCCTTTTGCTGATAAAATATACGTCTGCATGGAACTGCTTGGCCGATCCGGCAGGGTCTGTTCTACCAGTCCAGATTTTACTGCCGGGGACAAATAATTCCTCCGGAACGTATGCAAGTTTCTATACCCCATCCGTTTCATCAAATCCCGGGACGACATCGGATTGCCGTCCGTCATGGCGGACAGCAGTCGCTGCGCCTGCTGTGTCGCAGAATCGGGTTTGGCAGCATTTCTGTCAGCTAATATTCTTTCCGCGATGGGGTATGATGAATCATCAAGCGCCTTGAGCATTTCCATCAGGAAATCATCAAACGGCGCGGTCCGACTTTTTATCATGGCCCGGACCATTTCCGCCAAAGGCAGTTCAGCTATGAGCGGTGCTTCCTGGAACAGGATATAGAGACTAAGAAATATGAAAGTCTCGGCATTGAATTCCGCGAATATATTGGAATCGGAATGATGCCGGAACACTGCGGCAGCGCGCAAATACGGGGGGATATATTCATTAAGAACAATATCTTTGAATATCGGTTTAAGGGCGGACTGTTCACTGTCGGCACGGTGATGCCTGTGAACTTTGTCGAAGGCCGTAATTTCGATCGTCAATACGTTATTCAACCGGATAAAATCCTCAAGTGGATTTTCCGTTTTCATGGCACAATTTAAAGTAAAGTTGTAAGCGTCTACAAAATTTCTGATAATCTGTATTTCCTTGGAAATGCAGACAGGAGCCTTTTGTGATAGAACCGCATGGACCCGGGCGAGAGTAATTTCCGGGTGATTGATAGAGAGAATTGCCTGGATAGTGGCAGCAAGATTATTAGCCTTTTCGGCTGGCGCAAGGTGAAGGTCGGCGCCTTGCATGAAAGCAAGACCATCAGTCAGGTGGATAGCGAGCTTTAAAATATCATAATTCACAGGATTGCAATAGAAATTACTCATGTGTAATTAGACCTTTTCACATTCGCGGGTTTTGATGGAAGTCATTGGTGCCGGAATATACTGCTTTGCGGCTAAGTATTGCAGTAAAGATTTCTCATCAACGAGTACCTTCCCGCTCTTTGCGGCCGACAATTTCGCACTCTTCAGGGAACCGCTACGGATAAGCCGGTATATACTCCATCTGCCGATGGAAAATTGCACCTCAATGTCTCGAGGGGAGAGCCATTTCTGTTCGTTCCTGCTGGTTTTTGCTGTGTCAGCCTGATTAAGCGGCTGCACCGTAATTCCATATCCCTGCAACTTGAACAGCGGCTCCAGCCCCGCAATCGCAGCCATGAGCTGCGGCGGGGGGGAAGTTAATGATCTTTTCATTTTTTTTGGTCTCCTATTTTTGTTTGTTTAGCTTTAAAGCCCGTAGGCACCTTGCTCACGGGCTTTAACATAATTGTCAGCATTAACGATTCATCGGCAGCAGCATTCACTTTCACATCCGTATTCCGCCGCATCACGCTGTTCTGCTGCCTCTCGCCACCACCTGAAAGCCTCGACTTCATCCTTATCGACGCCGATGCCATGAAAATAGCAAGATCCGAGATTATGCTGCGCCCCCTGATTGCCATTCAAAGCAGCCTCGGTGTACCATCTTACTGCTTCAGCATTCAATACAACGCCGAGTCTGTACTGCGCCCCTTTATGCCCATGTTCGGCGGCTTTACGAAACCATTTCAATGCCTTTTCGTTATCCTGGGAAACTCCGTTACCTTGCTCATAAAATAAACCCAGAGCAAACTGGGCTCGTGAATCATACCGGGCCGCTATTTTGCGATACCATTTAATTGCTTCATTTATATTGGGCTTCACACCCAAACCTCGCTCATTGCAGTAACCAAGACTATACTGCGCTTCAGAATACCCCTGCTCAGCAGCCCTGCGAAACCATTTTACTGCTTCGGCATAATTCACCGCGACTCCGAGGCCTTCCTGATAGTGAACTCCAAGATTATACTCTGCAAGGACATAACCCTGTTCAGCAGATTTGCGATACCATTTGACTGTTTCCGCTCTGTTAATTTCAACACCTAAGCCTTGTTGATAGAAGTAGCCCAAACTAAATTGCGCTTCAGCGTGTCCTTGCTCTGAAGCCTTAGCGTACCATTTTAGAGATTCGGCTAAATCTTCGGCGACGCCATCACCGCCTTCATAGAACCCACCAAGTTCATTCTGAGCATTGGCATCTCCTTTGAGAGCTGCTGTACGACATTCCTCGAAATACTCTTGTGCTTCTTTCATTGTTGAAGCCTCCTGCTTTAAAGTTATTACTTTGTTGTCTATAATTGAAAATACCTGATCAGGCTTGCGCACCGCCTTCAAAGCATATTTCAATTTCACATATAAGAAGTATAATTGATCAAATCTAATTAGTCAATAGTTGCAAAGCGCTTGTCATTAGCATATTAGCAGTATATTTTAAGATTAATAAGTAAGACATCAATGATATCTTACTTGACACAGCACAAATAAAATGTTGCGGAATAAAGGAGTGAATCATGGGTGGATTTAAAAGCAAAAGAGTAAGCCGAAATCATTCATAGACAAGCTTACGCATGGTGGTCG
>CAIMFA010000942.1 GCA_903840185.1 uncultured Lentisphaeria bacterium
ATAGACTTTCTCCATATAAAAAATCCGTATTAATCTGCTTTTCCTTTTTATAAATCTCAAATTCTTTATCACGCTTTTCAGAGAATTTTTGATAGGAATTAATTTCACTTGCCGGGTTTACGTCACCGCCGACAATATTGCTTCCGTTAATATTAAGTAGAATAAAAATACAGATTAAAGTAAATCTTGACATAGATCAATTGCCCCCTAAAATTCGACTCTTCGCATAATAAATCAGCCGCCTATCAGTTTGTGCTGATCGATTAGTCTGCTGATTCAATCTTCTTTCGATTTGTCTGGAATTTTCGGTTCGCTCCACGCCTTGCGTATTTCCCCAATAGCGCAACCAATGGCAGGCCAGAACATAATGGCGCAGAAAAGAAACATCGCATTTGGGGGGAAACGTTCGACAATACCACCCTCAGATAAGACGATAAAACCAAAACACAAAAGTGGTATAGACAAGAGCCACAAAACAAGTCTTTTGTTAAAAGAAGTAACAAAAATTCCACCGATACCTACTAGAAGTATTCCTATCAATATAGGAAACAATATAATAGCCATAATTTCAGCCTCTCAATTATATTAACATCAAGATGGCGGTCAGACATCAAGTCTTCATAGTATGCACAAAATTTGGAACAACCTCTAAACCACCTTGTTCTTGAGATAACCTAATTGAGCATTGTTGAAATTCAAGCGCAGCAAAATGCGGACTTATTTTTATTGCTTTTAAAGTATTTTAAACCCGTTATTATTTAGCTTATTTTAGCGGTTTTGCTGATGTCTGTCAAGCCATTATTCGGCGTGGATTTCGGCGTTGATGCGCAGGATTTCTTCTAGGCGGGCGGCGGCGGTCTCCCAGGCGGCGGAGACATTGTCTATTTCAATCTGCACTTCATACAGGCGGCGGTTGAGGGCGGCATAGTCGGAGACCTGCTGATTGAGCGTCTGCTGGATAAGGCCGGCTTTCTCGGCTTCAAGCCGTTCAAGGGCGCTTTCCGAGGCGGAGACAGCTTTTTCGGCGGCTTTCTTCTCGCCCTGGAGTTCCTGGCGCAGTCTGGCGCGCTCTTTGCGGCGCTCCTTGCTCAGATTCAGGCTTTTGTCGCCGGTGTCGCTTTTATCTTCAAGTTCGGCATAGCCTTCTTCGGACAGTTTCTGCTGATAGTATTCATAATCGCCGTAATACTTTTTGATACTCAGCGGACGCATGGCAATGATGGTGGAGGCGACGTTTTCGACGAACTCGATATCATGGCTGACCAGGCAGACGGTTCCGGCGTATTCCTTCAGCGCCTGCTGGAGCGCTTCGCAGGCGGCAATGTCCAGATGGGTGGTCGGTTCATCCAGGATCAGCAGATTCGGCGGATTGACGAAAATCCTGGCGAAACAGACCCGGATCTTTTCGCCGCCGCTGAGCACTTTCACCGGCTTGTACACATGGTCGCCGCAAAAGCCGAAGGTACCGAGGATGGATTGCAGCGAATTGACCGGGATTTTTTCCGACATCGCGTTCTTCACCACATCATATACGGTCTGTTCCGGCGGCAGAATGTCGGCGAACTCCTGCGCCTGATAACCGCGGATGATATTGTGTCCCAGCGTCACCTTGCCGGAGTCCGGGGCAAGCTGTCCGGCGATCATCTTCAGCAGCGTCGTCTTGCCGGTGCCGTTATAACCGACAATCGCCACTTTATCACCGCTGTCGATCTGGAGCGAGACGTCTTTCAGCACCGGATCTCCGGCGTTGTAAGCGAAAGAAAGGTTTTCGATCCGGACAGCCTCGGAGCCGGAAGGCGGCGGCGGCGGAATCAGGATGGTGCCCGAAAAGCGCAAATCGTCCGGAAGCACGATGTCCTCCATTTTATCCAGCGTCTTCATCATGCTCTGCGCTTGTGATGCTTTGGAGCTTTTCGCTTTGAAACGCTCAATCGTCCGCGTAAGCTGCTCTTTTTTCTTATCCTGGTTGCGCTTGGCGGCTTCCAGCGTTTTGGTTCTGAATTCGCGTTCGCGGCGGTAGAAATCGTAATCTCCCGGATACCTGGTGATTACTCCGCCATTGATTTCCAGCGTTATATTGGTAAGCTTTTTCAATAGAAAACGGTCATGCGAGATCAGCAGCAGTGTGCCGTCGAATGCTCTCAGGAAACGGCAGAGCCATTCGACCGCCGGAATGTCAAGGTAGTTTGAGGGTTCGTCGAGCAGCAGAATACTCGGATTGCCGATCAGCACTCTGGCCAGCCCGGCGCGCATCTGCCAGCCGCCGCTGAAAGTACTCAGCGGACGGGCGAACGCCTGGACATGAAATCCCAGCCCGCAGAGCGCCGCCTCGGCTTCGCTGCGCAGCCGGTAGCCGCCCATCTGCTCGAATTTAGCCTGCAGTTCACCGTGCTCGCGCAGCAGCGAGGCGCTTTCCTTGTCCGTCAATGCGCTTTCGTGCAGCAGATGGTCTATATCCCGCAGCCGGGCGGCGGACGCTGATAGTTCGGGAACGGCATCGGCGACATAATCCAGCAGCGACAGTTCGAAGCCGCCGGACGGCAGCTGCTGCCGCAGATAGCCGATGGTCATGCCTTTCGGCAGTCCGACCGCACCTTTGTCCGGCAGCACATCGCCGCAGATCATCCCGAAAACCGTACTCTTGCCGGAACCGTTGGGGCCGACAAAACCCACCCGCTCACCGGGGTTGATGCGGAAAGAAACCGCATCCAGGAGTACCTGCTCTCCGTAACTTTTATAAACGTTCTTAAAATCAATCATTATATTAAGGTGTCACTTTTTAAAGATGAAATATACTGCACCCATGAGGCATAGTCCAGCCCAGAGGTAATTCCATTTGAGCCCTTCTTTCATGTAAAGGAAGGCAAACGGCACAAATACGCTTAAAGTAATCACTTCCTGGACGATTTTTAACTGCGCCAGACTCATGCTCTGATGCCCGATGCGGTTCGCCGGCACCTGCAGCATATATTCAAAAAACGCGATCCCCCAGCTTATCATGATAGCGATAAATACCGGTTTCGAGGTAAGGTTTTTTAAATGGCCGTACCAGGCGAATGTCATAAATACATTTGACATCGCCAGTAAAACTACCGTTTTAACAACATTGCTATCCATATCTTTATTTCCTGAAAAGAGTTAACAATTTAATGCTAACCTGATATCTTAAGATTAAAACCCGCATTTTCAAGTAATTTGGCAGGATTATCACCGGCAAATAGACTTTTTATTGCAATGCGATGGCTGGCTCCGGCTTGTTTTTGCCGGGTTTCAGATTATTGTAATCATAGTTTATAATGTTTATGGAGACAGGCTTATGATGGTCAGGTTTGTCTGCCGCAGCTGCGGACAGAAATTTAAAGCGAACGAGGAATATGCCGGACAGGCGTCGCAATGCCCGGCCTGCGGCGTTATGGTGCAAATCCCTGTTGCGCCAGCCACTCATTCCAGCCCCATTCCGGTCGAGCCGGAGGTTAAGCAGGATATACTTAAATTCAAGCCGGTGTTTAAAAAGAGCGAACCCGCCCCTGAGCAGAATCCCCCGCAACCGGAAGCTGCCCCCGCGCCGGAGATGCAGCAGGACATACTTAAATTCAAGCCGGTGTTCAAAAAAAGTGAACCCGCCCCTGAGCAGAATATCCCGCAACCGGAAGCGCCGAAACTTAAAATGAGATTGCGCACCAGTCCGGATGCCGCACCGCCGCCGTCAAGCGATCCCCCGGCCGTCATTGAATCTGAATCATCACAACTAAAAATGCCCGTGAATGTTCCTCCGTCATCCGGCATCAAGATGCCGGCGGCGCACAAGGTTCCGGCAGCGGCACCCAAACAGGCTTTTCCAGTTGGTTTCGTCCCTGTAACGCCGAAACTTCCGCCCGGTTTGACACTGATTGAAGACGACGAGTCGTAAATCCTCAATTTAGTATTGTCACGTGTGGAATCATCTCATCTGTTATATTATATTAAAACATTAATGCTCTTTTAAATATATAAATTAAGGAATCAGATTATGTTTATCAGGACAATTCTCTCCGGAACCGTATTGCTTGCCGCATTCTCAATCATGGCCGCCGACTGGCCGGTATGGCGCGGCGCCAAAGCCGACGGAACAACAACTGAAGCAGTCAGCTCCATCGGCGACACTCCGTTATGGCAAATGAATGTCGGCAGCGGTTACTCCGCAGTCTCGGTTTATAAAGGCAAACTGCTCACCGCCGGCAACAAAAATGACCAGGATATCATTTACTGTCTGGATGCCGCCACCGGCAAGGAAATCTGGAACTGCGCCATAGAATGCGCCGCCAATAAAAATTATCCCGGACCGCGCGCCACCCCGGTCACCGACGGCAGCAATGTCTATATGGTCAGCCGCGATGGCGATCTGTCATGCATCGATCTGAACTCCGGAAAACTTAAATGGAGCAAGTCAAGACTGGCTTCCGGCAGTGTTAAAAATTTAAAGTGGGGACTGGCGTCGTCGGTTCTGCTGCATGACGGCATGGCGATTGTCAACATCGGCGACAAAGGCATGGCCTTTAATGCCGCTACCGGCGAACCGGTGTGGCAAAGCCAGGGCGAAGGCAATTACTCCACCCCGGTTGCTTTTTCATATAACGGCAAAAACTATCTTGCGATATTCTCGGCCGAAAAGTTGCTAATCCTTGAACCTCGCACCGGCAGTGAAATCGCCTCTTTTCCCTGGATCACCAAATACAACGTCAATGCCGCCGATCCGCTAATTCTCGCCGGAGGATCCAAAATTTTTATCTCGTCCGGATATGGTCATGGCTCGGCGCTGCTGAACTTTGACGGCACAACTCTGAAGAAAGTATGGGAGAATAAAAATATGTGCAGCCATTTCACCACCCCGATTGTGATCGACGGCATTGTTTATGGTGTCAACGGTACCGGCAGCGGCAAGTTTTGCGCAATCAAATTATCCGACGGTTTGCCGGCATTCCAGGCAAACCTGAAGTTCGGCTCATTTATTCAGGCCGGAGACAAATTTGTATACCTCGAAGATGACGGCACTCTCAATTTGATAAAGCCGTCAGCTGAAAAATGTGACGTTATCAAGTCTGTGAAAGTTCCGAAGCTCGGTTCCGCCAAATGCTGGACAATGCCGGTCCTGGCCGAGGGCAGAATTTACTGCCGCAACGCCAACGGCCTGTTAGTCTGTATTGCTGCACAATGAAGCTGAACATATATAAATTCGTGGTTCAGATTATGTTTATCAGGACAATTTTCTCCGGAACTGTATTGCTTGCCGCATTCTCAATCATGGCGGCCGACTGGCCGGTTTGGCGCGGCGCTAAGGGCGACGGAACAACAACTGAAACAGTCAGCACATTCAGCGACACTCCGCTATGGGAAATGAATGTCGGCAGCGGCTACCCAGCAGTCTCGGTTTGCAAAGGGAAGCTGCTCACCGCCGGCAACAAAAACGATCAGGATATTATTTATTGTCTGGACGCCGTCACCGGCAAAGAAATCTGGAATTATACGTACAAATGCAATGCGAATAAAAGTTTTCCGGGACCTCGCGCCACCCCGGTAACTGACGGCCGCAATGTTTATATGGTCAGCCGCGAGGGAGATATAAATTGTTTAGACCTGAACACCGGCAAACTCAAATGGAACAAATCCAGGCTGGCTTCCGGCAATGTTAAAAATTTGATATGGGGAATTTGTTCATCGGTTCTGCTGTATGACGGCATGGCGATTGTCAATATTGGCGGCAAGGGTATGGCCTTCAATGCCGAATCCGGCGACCCCGTATGGCAAAGCCAGGGAGAAGGCAATTATTCCACCCCGGTGGTTTTTTCATACAACGCCAAAAACTATCTTGCCATATTCTCTGCTGAAAAACTGCTGATTCTTGAACCGCGCACCGGCAATGAAATCGCCGCATATCCATGGAAGACCAAAAGCAACGTCAATGCCGCCGATCCACTTATTATCGACGGCGGCACCAGAATTTTTATTTCCTCCAACTATGGTCACGGTTCAGCCCTTCTGAATTTTGACGGCATCACTTTGAAAAAAGAGTGGGAGAATACGAATCTGTGCTGCCATTTCCCCACCCCGATGTTAATTGACGGGATTATTTATGGTCTCAACGGCGGCTACAAGTTTTGCGCAATTAAGTTATCCGATGGTTCGGTTTGCTGGCAGTCAAAGGTGAACAACGGCTCATTCATCAAAGCCGGCGACAAGCTGGTATATCTTGAAGAGAACGGTAATCTCAAATTGATAAAACCGTCCGCGGAGAAATGTGATGTTATCAAGTCTGTAAAGATTCCGAAAATGGATTCCGCAAAGAGTGCGACAATGCCGGTGCTGGCCGAAGGCAGAATTTACTGCCGCAATGCCAACGGCATGTTAGTCTGTATTGCGGCAAAATAAAGCTGAAAATATATGGCTGCATGGGATAAAATCATAATCTGCTGCTGCGCCGATCGCGGCTGGATTGTTCCGGAAAATATCAGGTGCTTATGCGCTTCAGCCAGGGCTTCCGGGATCGCAATAGAACTGCATGCCGATTTATGCCGCACAGTTGCGGAACATCCGGAAATACTCCGCAAGCTGGCCGGATCCGGACAGATATTAATCGGCGGATGTTTGAACCGGGCGATGAAATCCATCTTTACCGCCGCCGGAGCTTCATTGCCGGCTGAGTTTATCGATCTGCGCAGCGCCGTTCTGACTCCGGAAAAGCTGCGGAAACTCGGACTCGAGCCCGTTGAAAAAGCTGATGCCGATATTGAACTGCCAGCCGCCGAACCCGGCTGGAAAGCCTGGTTTCCGGTGATAGACCGGGAACGCTGTATCAACTGCGGGAAATGCCTGGATTTCTGCCTGTTCGGAGTCTACGAATTTGACGCGGGAAAACGGGTTCAGGTGGTCAACCCGGCCAATTGCAAGAACAACTGTCCGGCCTGCGCCAGAGTCTGCCCGCGCGCAGCGGTCATATTCCCGAAATACAAAGATCCGCCGGTAAACGGCGCTGAAGTTGATGAAAAAGCCCCAAAAGAGAATAACTTTTTTGATGCCGGGGGCGGCGATGATTTATACAAACTGCTGGCGGAACGCAAAAAATTAGCCCGGAAATTGTTCCGGGACAGGGAACCTGAAAAGTGATAGAAAGAATAGCATACCGGCTTTTAAAGCAAACTTCGCCGAAGATTCTCTGGAAGTTCGCCTGGAATTTCGGCTGGAAAAGCATGCGCTCGGTGAATGCGTTCAAGCGCCGCTTGAAACACGGGGAGTTTTTCCCCGCGTTTATGGTAATATCGCTGACCAACCGCTGCAATCTTTCATGCCAGGGCTGCTGGGTGTCGCCGACCGATCCGCCGCGTGAACTGTCGCTGGAACAGGTCAACAATGTCATTAACTGCTGCAAAGCCAGAGGGTCATATTTTTTCGGTCTGCTCGGGGGTGAACCGCTGCTTTACAAAGGGCTGCTGGATATCATCGCCGCCCACCACGACTGTTATTTTCAAGTATTCACCAACGGGCTGCTGCTGACGGAGGAGACCGCTCAGGCGATGCGCCGCCTCGGCAATGTCACTCCGCTGATCAGCGTGGAAGGTCTTGAGCAAGTCAGCGACATCCGGCGCGGCGGCAGAGACGTTTATAAGCGCGCCGTCAGCGGGGTAGCAGCCAGCACCGGAGCCGGACTGGTGACCGGCGTCGCCGCCAGCATCTGTAAATCGAACTTTAAAGAGCTGGTAAACCGCGCTTTTGCCGAAGACCTGATCCGGCGCGGCGTTCACTATCTGTGGTACTACATCTACCGTCCGGTCGGCCCCAGGCCGACGCCGGAACTGGCGCTGGACAAAGAGCAGATTATCGAACTCCGCAGGTTCATCGTAAACCTGCGCTGCGAAGTTCCGCTGATAATCGTTGACGCCTACTGGGACAAGAACGGCAAAGCATTGTGTCCCGGCGCGGTCGGGCTCAGTCATCATATCAATTCCGCCGGAGATATTGAGTTCTGCCCGCCGCTCCAGTTCTCAAAAGACAACATAGGCACCGGAGCCGATCTGCCCGCCATAATCGCGAAGTCAGACTTCCTGGCGTCTTTCAGAAAAATGGCGGCGGATTCCACCCGTGGCTGCATCATCATGGAGCATCCGGAATTGATGAAGCAGTTCCTGGAGCAGCAGCATGCGGCCGACAGCAGCGGGCGCAGCACCGGCTACGAAGAGTTATCCGCCATGCAGCCGATACCGTGCCATCATCTTCCGGACAGTGAGATTCCTGAAAAACACTGGGCGTACCGTTTCGCTAAAAAATACTGGTTTTTCGGATTCGGCGCTTACGGCTGACGGTGGGACTGGCGTGATTGGTAAATAGTGAATAGTAACTGGAGATAAATATTATGTGCTGGGAAGAAAAACTTGATATATTACATGATTCTTTGTTATATGGAATAGATACGCAAAATGGACATGTTAAATTATATTTTAAGGAAAACTATACTTCTACTCCTAAAAAATACGAAGTAGAATTATCCGAGGTAAAAGATTTAGTAGTAGATAACTTCCGTCAGGGTAATATTGTTCTAGATATTAAAATTTTATCAGTTGATCAAGTTGATATGGCAGACCTGATACACCTTTCGTATGCAAATGAAAAAAATATTAATCCTATAAAAGAGTCACTTAGGAACGAGGGCTATAAGATATTTCTTCTTTGCAGTTCATATGGTTGCCATATAGCATGTGCGTTCAAAACTATTAATTTTTACGAATTCGATCCTGTCACGCTATGCAAACAGACGATTTTGTAAGCATGCATGGTTATTAATGAAAGATTCTGAAACTATGCCGGACAAACATGAAAATAAGCAGGCGGAGGCGTCAGACGCCCTGATTCCGCCAGGCTCCGGGGAACGCGTACAGCTCGTCGCGCAGGCTGCGGCGTTTGTCGCGGAACATCACCTCAATCCGCCGTTGTCGCTGGAGGAACTGGAGGAACTGTCGCTGGAGTTCATCTCCGCCTTCAAGCTGCCGCCGCAGTACCGGAAATGGCTGATGGTGATAATCAATAATGAAGTCTGGCGCGACACCGTCGCGGCCATACCGCGCGAACGCCGGATGCTGATGCTGCCGCAATGCCTGCGCAACCCGGCGGCCTGCACTTCCCCGGTGGATAAACTGGGCCTGATTTGTCAGGGCTGCGGCAGCTGCGTTATCGGCGGCCTGGGAAAAGAGGCCGAAGACCTGGGCATTATGACCATGGTGGCCGAAGGCTCCTCGCTCGTCGCCAATCTGCTCGATTCGGGACAGCTTGATGCCGTGATCGGCGTCAGCTGCCTGGAAGCGCTCGAAAAAGCGTTTCCGTATATGGTCGCCCATGCCGTGCCGGGGATTGCGATACCGTTGACACATGCCGGATGCGTATCCACTTCGGTGGACGTTGAAATGGTCCGGCAGGCGCTTTATATGACTGCTCCCGGCGACTCCTCTTCAATCAATCTCGATGCGCTGCGCAACCATGTGAAGACCTGGTTTATGCCTGAAGCGCTGGAGGAATTGCTCGGACCTCCGGTTGGCGCGGCGGAAATTGTCGCCAGAGAGTGGCTGGCCGGAAACGGCAAGCGCTGGCGCCCGTTCATGGCCGCCGCCGTGTATTCCGTTCTCACCGGCAACGCGGTTCCGTCCAAAGGGCTGCGCCAGGCCGCGCTGGCGGTTGAATGTTTTCACAAAGCCTCATTGATTCACGACGACATCGAAGACGATGATGATTTCCGCTACGGCGAAGCCGCGCTGCATAAAAGCTACAATCTGCCGGTGGCGCTGAATGCCGGAGATTCGCTGCTGGGTGAAGGCTACCGGCTGCTGGCAATGTGCGATGTCCCCGAAGCCGTCCGTTCAAGAATGTTCACCGTCGCCACCAGCGGCCACCGCAATCTGTGCCGC
>CAIMFA010000943.1 GCA_903840185.1 uncultured Lentisphaeria bacterium
CTTCGTGTCTTCGTGCGAGAAACGGTCCCGCAATGACGGGACGGTTCTGCACAAGGGTGTCCAGAATGTCCAAAATGGGGAAGCCCGCTTCGCGGGAGTTGAAAGTTGAAAGCAAGAAAAGTTGAAAGTTGGGAACTTGAAAAACAGAGAAACAAAAACATATGTTCAACGACTCTCTAATCTATCGGAGTGATTGTCCAAAATGGGTGACAGAAACGGACGCAGCGGACAAACCGGACCGGGGATTAATCAAGACACCCATAAGCCCCATAAGCCCCATAGGCCCTATAGGCCCCATAAAGTCCATAAAACGAGTATGCAGAACTGGTGTCTCCCGCGGGAAGCGGAAGGGGTGTCCAAAATGTCCGGAATCGGTCGGGGCGTTGGTTGAAATCGTGTTCAAGTCAAGGCATATTAAGCGGACAAGCTTATGAGGTTGTTTCATGTTGTTTAAGATCATCGCGGTGGGAAAACTGAAAGACAAGGCGCTGGCGGCGAAGACTGCGGAGTTTGAAAAACGCATTCAGGCGTTCGGCAAACTGGAGGTCGTCGAGTTGAAAGACGGCACTAAGGAGAAAGAGTGCGCCCGGATACTGGAAGCGCTGGAAAAGGAGCGCGGCCTGATCATTGTCCTGAGCGAAGAAGGCGCGGAGCTGACGTCGCAGGCGTTTTCCGGCGTGATTTCCTCGGCGAACCGCAAGCTGATCTTTGTGATCGGCGGGCCTTACGGCTTGTCTGACGAGGTTAAAAAACGGGCGGAGAAAGTGCTTTCGCTGTCTAAAATGACGTTTACGCATGAGATGTGCAGATTTTTTCTGACCGAGCAGATTTACCGGGCGATCGCGATCGCCAAGGGCATAAAATATCATAATGATTAGGATGTTGGTTTATGAGTTTATCACCGGCTGAGAAGGAGAACCTGGGTTATTCAATATTGTCGCTGTTTGCGGGAGCGGTCCTGGGCTATGCGGTTTACTTGAATACTTACCTGCTGGACGGGCTCGGCATCATCACATACGAGTATATGCTGAGGACAGATATGCCTTCGCCGTTTACCGGGTGCTATTTCGGCATCCTGGGGATTTTATTTATCGCCGCGCTGTACCGGGTTTGCCGGAAAGCGTCGCCGGTCGTTTTCGACTGGAAAATCCTGGGAACCGCGCTGCTGCCGCTGTTGATTCTGTTTCCGACGTTCTTCTTTCCGGCCGGTTTTTATTCGCCGATGATTTTTACTGTGGTGGCCGGGTTGACGGTGTTCCGCCTGGCGCTGGTGCTGCCGTTGAAACAGAGCTTTAAACCGGAGATCAGCAGCCGGACCGGGCTGCTGCTGGTTCTGCTGTTCTCGGCGGTACTGGTGGGCTGGTTTGCGTTTATTCAGGCGAAGGCGGTAAAAATCCTGTTTATGGGTTATCATGACTGGGGCCTGTATTTCAACATCATCGACAATACGTTAAAAGGCAAATGGTTTTACGCGGACATCGCGCAAGGCAGTTTTCTGCCGGTGCATTTTGAGCCGGGCATGGCCCTGCTGCTGGCCCCGTATGTCTGGATGTTCAGGACTCCTAACGCATTTTTTGTGCTGACGTCCGCGCTGCTGTTCTGCGGTGGTATTTTCGTTTATCTGTTTGCCCGGCATTTGAAGATTTCGCCGCGGGCGGCGGCGGCGCTGGCGTTCTGCGCGCTGCTGTTTCCATCGCTTTCCAACCTGAATATCGCGATTTTCTACGGTTTTCACTCGTTATATGTGACAATTCCGCTGATTTTCCTCTACTTTTATTTTTTCGAGAAGAAGAATTATATTCCGGCGCTCTGCATGTTCATGATTTCATTGACGGTCAAGGAAACGGTGGCGATATTCTGGGTCGGACTCGGCCTGGTGTATCTGATCAACGGGAACAGAAAATTCGGCCTGCTGATGATCGCCGTGGCCTGCGCGTATTTTTTGACCATCGTCAAGGTTGTGGTTCCGGCGATATCGCCGCAGGGCGCGTATGATTACACCAACCGTTACAGCGAATACGGCGGGATGCTTGATATGATACTTGCGCCGTTCACCAAACCGGGGCTGTTCTGGGGAACGCTGTTCCGGCCTCACTGTATCGCGTTCGTGCTGCTGCTGATAATCCCGCTGTACACGCTGCTGCTGAGCCGTCCGCTGCTGCTGCTGACCGGGTGCATCACGATTGGCTTTGTATGTCTGCAGACCAATGACCAGCTTCAGAACATCAGCATCTGGTATCAGTCGGAATATATAGCGCTGCTGCTGGCCTGCCTGGTGCTGAATTACCGTGCGCTGCTGAACAGTTATCATCAGCGGACCGGGCTGTGGTTCCGTGCGCTGGCCTGGAAAATCGATCTGGAAACATACCGGGAAAAACTGCCGTCGGCAGTGATCATTTCGCTGCTGACAACCGCGTGTTTTTCGCATTACTTTTTCGGCTTGAGCATCACCGGCAAAAACTCCGTGATGCCGATACTGGGCGCGGAAAACTGTGACGAAGAGGTCAGGCGGATCATTCAGGTTGTCCCGCCGGGAATTGAAGTGACTTCATCCGCCAGGATCGGCGCTCATTTCATGTTGCGGAATCCGGTCACAATCGGGTATCTGGTCGGGCAGAAATTGAAAGACTATGTGATCCTGGACGTCAACGACCCGATCGACGTCCGGTTCAGCGATCCGGCCCGGTTCAAGCTTTTAAAGGACAAAGAGTACAATCTGATTGTAAATGAGAAATTCAAAGGGCATCAGGTGTTGATTTTTCATCGCGAACCGCAGAAACCGCTCAAGCCGTCGGTGGTTCAGATTCCGCAGGACAAATGGGAATCCGCCGGGCGGAATATTCCGGTTCAAAATCCGAACTTTGCGGTGCGCGGCGGCATCGCCGGCAACAGTTCAGGCGAACGCTGCGCGGTTTTCTTTGTCCGGCTGCTGAATAAAGTTGACCTGGACGTGGAATCCGACATTCAGCTTTATGACGGCAGAAAACTGATTAATCAGCGGTTTCTCTTCGGCGACGGCGCTTATCCGGCATGTTTCGCCAACCCCGGCGACTGTTTCCCGATAAGGATTCCGCTGCCGGCGGATTTCGGCGATGTCAAGACCTTTTCGGTGGAGGTCAGAGAACGGGTTCCGGTATCGCGCTGGAACCCGTCGGATACAGGCATCAGCCGGCAGTAGCCGGCGTCATGTTGAGTTTATAGCGCAATGGCATTATATTAAAAAAGAATATTATTACACACAAGACAGGGAAGTCAGAAGTCAGAAGTCAGAAGTCAGAAGTCAGAAGTCAGAAGTCAGGAGTCAGGAGTCAGAATAAAACCTGAAATCTGAAATCTAAAACTTAAAACTTAAAACAAAGATATTGAGATATAAGGAGCTTTTAAAAATGGTTCTTCCCCACGGCGGGTCAAAAAAACAGAAAGCAATGCTCATGGGAGTCGGGCTGGACAATAAGGACGGTCATGCCCGTATCACCAAAGGCGATAATTTTGTAATGGTGGGCGGTTCCGAAGAAACCCACGAACGCATGACTGAAACCGCCATAAAAGTTAATGAAAAGCTGTCCGCCAAAGGCAAAGCGCTGGAGGAAGTTTCTCCGAAAGAACTTATTGATATCATTCAGGACGTCCGGAAGTGATAAGCGCCGGGAGGCCATAATGGTTACAGTCGGAACTTTACTCGAGGTCATTAAACTCCGGCTGGAGACTGTAGGTATTGAAAACGCCGCCCATGAGTCTGAACTAATTCTCATGGAGGAACTTAAACTCTCCCGCGGCCAGCTGGCTGACGACATGGAAAAGACCATTTCCGACGAGAAAGCGGAACTGCTTGAACGGATCGTCGAGCGCCGCCTGAAACATGAGCCGCTGCAGTACATCTTCGGCAAAGCGTATTTTATGAATATGTGGTTTCATGTCGCCCCCGGCGTCCTGATTCCCCGCCCCGAAACCGAACTGCTGGTGGAAAAAGTGTGCCGGGAAGCGCCGCTGGGCGCGGAAATATGTGACCTGGGCTCCGGTTGCGGCACGATTGCCCTGGCCGTCGCCTATGAACGCCGCGATGTGAAGGTGACCGGAGTTGACGTCAGCCGTCCGGCGCTGAAAATCGCCGAAGCAAACCGGTGGGAATGGAAGCTGGACAATGTTCAATTTCTCCGCAGCGACTTGTTCGCCGCGCTGACCGGGCGCAGTTTCGACTATATCACTGCCAATCTGCCGTATATCAGCCCGGCCGAATACCAGCAGTTGTCCGCGGAAGTCAAAGATTATGAGCCGGAACTGGCATTGCAGGCGGAGGACGACGGGCTGGCAATCATCCGCCGCGCCGTTATCACCGCCCCGGAATTCATGAAGCCGGAAGGGCGGATAATCTTTGAGATCGGAGCGACGCAAGGCGATGCGGTAAAAGGATTTATGTCAGCGACCGGCAGTTACGCCGATATCAGTATAATCCAGGACTACAACCGCCGCGACCGTTTTGTCGCCGGCAGAAGAAGCACAGTTCATTCCTGAAAATGGAGCAGAAATTCGCGGTGAACAGCCTTGTCGGTATATGGATCGGGCGACGAGATGGCAAGTTCTTCAGGCGCATAACCGGATTTGATGTCAGTGATATCAACCTTTTTCCCGGTTTCATCCAGCTTGAACCGTATCCGCCAGGTGCGGCAGGCGATGATAAATTCGCCGTCCGCGCCGCCGGAGGAGATTCTTTTTCTCGACTCGTTCAGCGGGTCATGCCCCAACTGCACTTCGCAGAACTTCTTCAAGTCCAGGCCGTAGGCGTTTAAAATCCAGGCTGCCTTTGCTGACGCCTGCCCGGCGAATGCAACTTTGCAAGGTTCGGCGTCAACGTTTTCCAGCCAGCCGGTGCGGGCTTCCGGAAAGGCGTCCGCCGCCGGAATATAAGGTTTCAGATCAAGCACCGGGGTGTTATCCAGCATGTCGAAATTGCGGATATGCACGTCCAGTCCGTCTACTTTTACCAGCTCGACACAGCTCAATCCGACCGGGTTCGGCCGGTGCGGCGAACGGGTCGCGAACACGCTGACTTTTTCTTTATTGCCCGCCACCGGAGGGCGCACCAGCGGTTTCCAGTCGCGGTTCAGGTGGAAACAGTAGATGACCCACAACCGGTCAAATCCGGGCAGGTCGCGCAATGCCTGTTCAAAATTGCTGTCCGGATTCAAGCGGATAATGCCTTCATTCCCGGCGTACACCGCCTGGCGCGGCGCTTCGTAGCGGTATTTCTGCGCGCATCGCACATATCCGATCGGCTTGAACGCGAATATTCCGTCGTTTTCCGCCGCCGGCTGAGTTGTTTTTGTATCAATATTCATAGCTCAAATATAGTAAGAAACGCAGCGCATTGCAAATCATACCGCACTCTTTTCGTTTAACATACTCCAAGGCGGACTTTGCACGCAACCCAAAAGACAGGGAAGTCATGGAGTCAGAATAAATCCGGATTTTACATTCTGATTCCACAATCCTTACTTTAAAATTACGATTCGGTATTACTTTAAAAGTTTACCGAACAGATCGCCCACCGCCGCGGCGCTCAAAATCACAGCACATCCACGGCACACTGGCTCGACTGCTTTTTTTAGGATTAAAAAAGTTCAGAACTCTTTTTTATTTCTCTGACTTATTCCTGCGCGAAGCGCGTTCCTGTCTGCTTTGCAGGCATTCCTTTCATATTCCTACGCCTTTTCAATTGCCGCTTTCTTCGTCTGTATACGCTTCAGGCGTTTTAAATCAAATTTGGCTGAACGGTCGAAAAAGAAAATCCCGTTCTGCTCCTGAAAGACGTCAGTCAGTTGAGTATAGCAGTAGCCGAACATCAACGGATTATCCAGCAGGACATTGCACAACGCTTCAAATCTGGAATAGAACTCTTCCAGCGATTTCGGAGTATCGCCATAGCCCCAGGAGGCTTTGCTGTCGGCGGTTGCCGGATTCCACTTGATCCCGCCGAATTCGCTGTTGAAAAACGGCTGCCCGCGATAAGGAATGTTCCAGCCCGGCGCGTTTTGAAACGGCTTGCCTTCAGCGAGGCCGGTATGGTGTTCCGCCTGCTGCGCCGGATCCTGGCAGTAGTCATGACAGTCGTAAATATCCGCTTCCGGCACCCGGTGCGCATAGCCGGACGTATCCAGCACCGGACGCGTCTGATCCATGGCCTTGGTAGCCAGAAACAGGCCGCGCGTGATGTCATCCAGCGAAACGATCCGGTCTTCAACCGGTGTTCTGCCGGTCTCGTTCAACGGGCACCAGCCGATAATGGCCGGATGGGAATAATCGCGTTCCAGCACTTCCAGCCATTGAGTGATAATGGCCGCGCCCGGCTGATAAATCAGCGGATCGGGATAGAAATTTGCTTTAGTGATCCATTTTTCGATACCCCAGTCGCCGAATTCCCCCCAGACCAGATAGCCCAGCCGGTCGGCATGATACAGGAAGCGCTCTTCAAAGACTTTCTGGTGAAGTCTGGCGCCGTTGAACCCCGCCTGCATGGATAATTCAATATCCCGGATGAGGGCGGCTTCGTCCGGCGCGGTCAGAATCCCGTCCTTATAATATCCCTGATCCAGCACCAGCCGCTGAAAAACCGGCTGGCCGTTGATCTTCACTTTTTTGCCTTCAATGGTAATGCCGCGCAGTCCGGCGTAACTGGAGGCGCCGTCAACGATCCGTCCGGACGCGTCCAGCAGTTGCAGTTGAATATCATAAAGAAACGCCTTGCCGGGCTGCCACAATTTCAACCGTGATACCGGTACCGGCAGTTTCAGCGACGGCGCGAAGTCCTGGCTGGCGGCAACTTCATCGCGGGAAATTTCCCCTTTGCCGTCTTTCAGTATCGCGACGATCTTATACCCGGTCGCGTTGCTGGAAACCGGCTGTTCGATCCGGAAACATTTTCCGGCGACGTCCGGCGTGATACGGGGGCGGCGCAGATGGATTTCCGGCACCGGCTCCAGCCAGACCGTCTGCCATATCCCGGTGGTCCTGGTGTACAGACAGCTGTAGCTTTCATATAGATCGGACTGCTTGCCGGACGGTTTCAGCCAGCCTTTCAGGTCCCGGCATCTGACCACAAGCGTAATTTTACCGCCTAGTCCGGCGGCGCTGCCGAGATCAAAGGTGAAAGGCGAGAATCCGCCGCGATGCCGGCCGGCTTCAACGCCGTTGACCCATACGGTGGTGTCAAAGTCCGCCGCCTGGAAGTGCAGCAGTATTTTATTTTTTCCCCAGCTTTTCGGCAGTTTGATTTCCCGGCGATACCAGACCGCGTTCATGAAATCAGTATTGCCGATGCCGGAAAGCGCGGATTCCGGACAGAATGGAACTGTAATGCGCCGGCCGAGTTCACGGTCTTTCAGGCCGCGCTCAAGGCCGGAATCGCCGGAATCGATTTCAAACTGCCATTCGCCGTTCAGGCAAAGCCATTCCTTGCGGACAAACTGCGGACGGGGATATTCGCTTCTCGGTATCGTCATGATAATATTCCTTCAATAAAAATTATTACATAGTTGTTTATACGTTATAAATTAAATATATTATCATTATTGAGATTTATGAATACACAAAATTCGCAAAATGATAAGGAATATTATCATGCATGAAGATATTTACACGCTGCCGGAACCGCCCGCCTGGCTGCCGTTTAAAGTGCTCATGTGCGGGATATCCTACTGCGACGGCACTTACCGCATCCGCCGCACGGCTGACACGTCAATGTTTGTTTTTGAGTATATCCGGAAAGGCAGAGGCCGTTTGCGGGTCGGCGCCGATGTTTACGCGCCTGAAGCCGGGGATGTCTATATTGTGCCTGCCGGTTCCGACCATGAATACAGTTCCAGCGTGGAATCCCCCTGGGAAAAATTGTGGTTCAACGTTTCCGGCGAACTGGTCTACTCGCTGCTGTCGGCCTACAAACTCAACGGCATTCATCTGATAAAAAACTGTCCGGTGGAGGAGCTTTTTCTGGAAGGGTTGACTACCGGCAGAAACAAGAACGAAAACAGCCACTTTGAAATCTCCGGCATCCTGCATAAAATCATTGCCGGGATCGCCGGAACGCTGGCCGCGCATCCGGGCAGCGGCAAATCCGCCGCCGGAGTTGCGCTGAAGAAATATCTTGACGCCAGGATTGACCGGAATGCCGTATTGTCCGACCTCTGCCGCCTGATCGGCAAATCCCCGGCGCAGACGCTGCGTATTTTCCGCAAAGACTGGGGCAATACTCCCTGCAACTATCTGCTGGAGCAGAAAATGAAGCTGGCCGCGCAATATCTGGAAAACACCTTCAAACCGGTAAAAGAAATCGCCGCCGGATTAGGCTTTGAAAACGAATATTATTTCTCCGCCATCTTCAAAGAAAAAACCGGCCTCTCCCCCCGCTACTACCGCAATAAAGTCCGCGAAAAAACATGAGCAAAAATTATCTTTCAGTGACTTTTTAAAGAGAATTTATAAAACCTTCATCAAAACGACGCAAAATGTCCTACCCGGCCAGCTATTTTTCGCATGTTGAATGATTGTTATTATTGTGTTTTGTTTGTTATGAGGTTATTTTCCAGCGTAATTTATGTTGCGGAATAGTGAAAACAGTAGCAGAGAAGTAATGAAATCTGAAGCGGAAACACGAAAAGAACTGATTGACACTAAACTCCGGACGGCTGGCTGGGATCTGAATAATCTTTCCCGGGTCCTGCAGGAGTTCGATATCGCCGTGCCTTTGCCGGAGGGCCTGGGGGAGCCGCGCACCCCTTACGGCGGCCATCAGTACAGTGATTATGTGCTGCTGGGCAGAGACGGCAAACCGCTGGCGGTGGTCGAGGCTAAAAAAACTTCCAAAGACGCCGCCATCGGCCGGGAGCAGGCTAAACAATACTGTCATAACATTCAGAAGCAGTACAACTGCAAACTGCCTTTCTGCTTCTACACCAACGGGCACGATATTTATTTCTGGGATCTGGATAATGGTACTGTCCAAAATGAGGCAGACAGATGTCCAGAATGTTGTAATACAGAAAATGGTTCTGCTCAAGGACACTCCAAAGTGTCGGAGTGGAGGCAGCGAGCGGAGTTTTAAGTGGGCCAGTTTCGCCGAAACTGGCTCATGAGGCGGTTTTGGCAAAACCGCCCTACTTTGCACAGTTGTGTTCAACGACTCTCTAATGTCTCCGGAATGATCCGCAGATGACGCAGATTGGCGCAGATGTTAAAACTGGCTGTTCTTTGTGCCTTGCTAACTCTAGGGTTAGTCCCGCGACTGCCGTGGTTAGGTACTGTCCAAAATGAGGGATCCCGCTGTCCAAAATGCCCAGGAGAAGGGGTTTTTTTACTGGATTCTTGATTTAGCCGGACGTCGTGGTATTTTAAATCATTAATTCACAATAATTATGGAGAGAGAAAAATGAAGCGTTTACTGTTATTGACCGCAATTGCCGCCGCATTATGGGTAACCGGTTGTCAGACGATCTTCGGACCGCCTTCCGCTGAAACTATTCTGGAAAAGATGGAAAAGGCGACCGATCCCGGACATAAAATGGCGTCCGTGAAAACTTCCGTATTTGCCTATAACTCGGTGGCAAACAGCAAAGAGAAGAGCGAACTTGTGGTCATCATCAAGTCGCCGTCCAAGATCCGTTTTGAACTGAAAAACGCGGAAGGCTCGGATGTTATCGGCTGCGACGGCAAAATCGGCTGGGAAAACGATTCCCGCAGCGGTCTGCGGGCAGTCACCGGAAAAGAACTTGAAGAGTTGAAGTTCCAGGCGGTTTATCTGGCGCCGGACTCGCGCATTAAAGACATATTCGCCAGAACCGTGCTGAACGGCTCCGAAGTTGTTGACGGCGAGGACTGCTGGAAGCTGACCGGTTATCCGGCGGCAGGTTTTAATGTCCAGCCGGTGATTATCTTTATCAGCAAAGAACGCAGTCTGCTGGTGAAAACGATTGAACAGCAGAACAACATTCAGGACAGCGCCGACACCGTAGTCACGCTTTTCCGCAACTATAAATTGCTGGACGGCGTGATGATGCCGTACACCGTGGTGACGGAAAGCGGCGGCCTGGTAATAACCAGCGAACTGACGTCAGTAAAGTGGAATCCGGAATTGAGCGACAGCCTGTTCGTAAAACCGTGATATGATGAATAGAGAGCTCGGGAATTTTCTATTTCAGTATTTCATATTTTGATGGACGATATACAGAAAACTGAATAATCAATTGTTAGCTGGGAAAATAAAATGAATACATTTCTGTTTACATGGAATCCAAAAAAGTGGAATTGGACTACCCTCGATGCTGATGTTGATTGTTGTAAGGCGAAGAAGTACTTAGATGACGGGTGGTCTTGCGGAGTCACAAAAAAAATTATACCGGGAGACAGAGCGTTCTTGATAAAGCTTGGCTCTGAACCGCCGACAGGAATTATAGCATCCGGCACTGTACTAAAGGCCCCTTTTGAAGATAAGCATTATACTGATTCAACCAAAAAGGCATTGTATGTGCGTATTAGATATGATGTTCTTCTTCATCCCCAAAATGAAAAAATTCTGTCAAAGTCAGATCTTCAGAAAAAAATTCCAAAGGTACATTGGACTCCTCAAGCTAGTGGTATGACAATACCCCCAGACGAAGCAGCTTTGCTTGAGACTCTCTGGTCTGCTCATCTTATGCAAATTGGACTTTCTCCGCTTCTTTTGCCAGAGGAAATACCTACTCCTGAACAATATTGGGAAGGCGCACTTCACCGTATTTCAGTCAATGCCTATGAAAGAGACCCAAGGGCACGTCAAGCATGTCTTCAGCATTACGGAAAATCTTGCTCTATATGTAGCTTTGACTTTGAAGCAATATATGGCGAAATCGGCAAAGGGTTCATACATGTTCATCACCTTCGACAACTGTCAGAAATTGGTGAAACATATGAAGTTGACCCATTACATGACTTGATACCGGTTTGTCCTAATTGTCATGCTATGCTTCATAAACAATCTCCGGCCTACTCCATCGACGAACTTAAAGCAATGGTAAAAAAGTGAACAATACAATTAAACAAGAAATAGACTCATATTATAATGAATATTTGAATATAAAAAGTAAAACTCAAGACCAAATAACTACTGATGACAGATATTCGTTTGCTGATACAATTTTAAAAGAAGAGTTTGAAAATCCGAAAGATGATTTGTCTCATATCTATAAAAAAGTTGTACTTCTAAATTCTTTGTACAGTACAAATATTTATGCAACATTTGATGTCTCATTGAATATTTATAAAATAGCTGATTTTAGAAAACGTGTTATGAATAATGATTTATCGTTGGTAAATGAAATCAGGAAAAATACAATCTCTGGAAAACAGAAAAATTTTTACTCATTTGCAACTAAGTACTGTCATCATCATAATCCTGCTGCCTTCCCAATTTATGATTCATTTGTTGAAGGCTCATTAATAAAATATTTTTCAATAATTTTTCCAGATAAAATACAAAAATCAAAAATGAAAGATTATTTTTACTTTAAAAAGAAGATTGATTCATTGGCGAAGGAATGGCAATTACCGGAAGATTTTTTATATACAAAAATAGATAAGTATTTATGGAAAAAAGGGAAAGAGATAAATTCGCAGAAAAAAGACATCTAATTTTAAAGAAGAGAGGAAAGGAAAAATCCTTTACTCCGCCAACTTAACACGTTGAATGTTAAAATGGAATGTTTTTTATTGTCAAAATCGGATATGACAGTAAATGGTATGTTGACTCAATGCATCGATTTAATGCAGTTTAAGATTTTTCCCAGTAACTTTACCATTCCTTATTCCTTTTTCTCGCCGATGCAGTATAAAAATTTGTCGGTGCGGATATAGAGTCTGCCGTCAACAACGGCGGGGGTGGCGACTACTTTTTCACCTATGGAACAAGTGGCTTCCTGAATGTATTTTTCGCGGTCCGGCTTGATGATGAACGCATTGCCTTCCATGTTGAAAGCGATGATGCGACCGGAGACGAGCAGCGGCGAACAGTAGAAGCCGGAGCCCAGCTCTTTCTCCCACAGCTTTTTACCGGTGGCGGCGTCAACGGCGCTGACCACTCCGCTGCTGGCGAAAAGATACATAGTGTTTTCGAATGCCACAGGAGAGGCCACGTCTGGCAGGGTGAGTTCACTGGTCTTCCACAGCAGTTTGCCGTCGGCGGCGCTGATGGCGGCGGCGCAGGCGTTGTCGTTGGCAACCAGTATCCGCCCTTCGGAACAGGCGGCGGAAGTGCCGACTTCGCCGCCCATGCAGTTCAACTGCCAGACCGGACTGCCGTTTGCGGCATCAAAAGCCTCCACGGCGTCGCAGGTGATAGTGACGATCAGTTTGCGCCCGGCAATATTGATCACCGAAGGGGAAGACCAGGAGATAGAAGTTTTGCGGTCGGCGCTCCACACCGGTTTGCCGTCGGCGGTATTCAGCGCCACCAGCAGCTGCCGGTTTTCATCAAAGAACTGGACGATCAGTTTGCCGTCAACTATCACCGGAGAGCTGGAATAACCGTAATGATTTTTGGGAACTCCCAGGTTCACCGCCCACAGCCGTTTGCCGTCCATGCCGGCGCAGACCAGGTCGCCGGTGGCGAAAACCGCAAAGACCCGTCTGCCGTCCGCGGCCATCGTGGGAGCGGCGAAGCCGGTGTCTTCCGCGACTTCCGGGGGTGT
The DNA here is from genome assembly GCA_903840185.1 of uncultured Lentisphaeria bacterium. Lineage (GTDB taxonomy): Bacteria > Verrucomicrobiota > Lentisphaeria > Victivallales > Victivallaceae > CAIPAT01. The sequence continues at coordinate 12,711 of CAIMFA010000943.1, forward strand.
CGCCGGAGAACCCGGAATATTGTCGGCGGCAAGCCGCCAGAGCAGTTTGCCGTCAGCGGTGTTGAAACAGTAAAGCTCACGGAGTTTTTTATTGCCGCCGGAGACAAAAACGCGATTGCCCCAGACGACCGGGGAGTTGTAGCCTTGCAGCGGGATTTCCGACTTCCAGAGAATGCCTTTGCCGGTTTTGCCGTCCCAGCCGCCGGGCAGTTTGCGGTCCCCGGCCGTGCCGATGGTGTCCGGCCCCCGGAAAAACGGCCAGTTGCGGCTGAATTCTTCAGGCGCGGCGGGCGTCTCCGCCGGCTGCGGGGTAACCGCCGCCCTGGCTTTGGCGGCAGGCAGCGCAAAAGGTTTGACCAGAAAAACGGTTGCCACCGCCAGCAGCAGCACGGCTCCCGCGCCGATGGCGATGCCGGTGCGGGCACGGGCGGCGGCACGGTCGGTTGAAGTACCGCCGCCGGGCGGAGTATCCGGAAACGGACGGCTGGAAGCGGCGGTCTGCAGTGCAGTCAGCAGCACAATCATGCCGCCGATAATCAGAAAACCGCCGGTATAGAGCTGGTCCTGACCGGTAAACCAGGCGCGGCGCGAAAGCAGGTCAAGCTGGCGGATCTGCTCTTTCAACTGTTCATTGCCGCGCTCATCCGCGATATAGCGCTCGCGCAGCCCGGACAGCGCCGGTGAATTCAGCGGTTCGGTGCGTTTGATCTGGCGGTACTGGAGCAGCATGATCATGACTACCGCCAGCAGAAATACCGAGGAGACCAGCACCACCGCCAGCGCGGTCCGGTGAATGACATCCCTGGTTTTGATAGAGACTGTTTTCATCTCTACTCGCTTTCTTTGAGCATGATCCGGTTGCGTTTGTCACGCGGGCAGACGTTGTAACATCTGCCGCAGCAGACGCAGAGGCTGTTATCGACCTGATAATCCTTCTGCTCGCGCCGCTTGGAGAAGTTAAACAGTCTGGCCATTATCGCCAGCGCTATAAATATTCCGAGAATGCAGGAGCCAAGGCGGATATTCGAGACGACCGCGCTGACTTCCTTCTGAAGTTCGGCGACCGGGGTTCCGGCGGAGCGGAAAGCCAGCGATTCGTCGGTTTGCGGACGCTCCCCGGCGGCAAGCTCGGTGCTGACCTGGCGGTAAAGCTCCACTCTCGGGTGTAGCAGGCTGAGCGGATTCCCGAGAAAATATCCGGTAACTCCTCCCGCCGCCGCCGTCATCGGCAGCAGTATCAGCAGCAGGATTATGCGGTGCAGCGATTTGCGCATCGGCTCGCGGTCCTGATTCGGCGGCGACGGCGGCATGATCGCGTCCACCGGACAGGCATTTTCGCACAGCCGGCAGCGGATGCATTCATCCGGCGTGATGGACACCCGTCTGGAGGAGAGTCTGGACAGCCAGCCCAGCAATACGCCGTAAGGGCACAGGTAACGGCAGTATGGACGCGCCACAAACACCCCGAGCAGCAGCAGTCCGCCGCCGGAGGTCAGGATGAAAAACGGCCCGGCCATCCTGTACAACCCGACAAACGGGTCAAACCGGCAGATGATGAAGCCGATGCCGGTGGCGGCAAACAGCACCCCGAATCCCAGGTAGAATAAAGGGATGGTGCGGAGGATGCGGTCCAGCAACGGCGGAACCTTTAACGGATAGAAATTGACGATCTCCTGAATCGTGCCCAGCGGGCAGACCGAACCGCAGAAAACCCTCCCGGCGAACAGCGCGAAAAATAGCGGGAGCAGAAAAATTCCCAGCACGACCGGAGAAATTGGAAACGCCGGGTTGAAGACGGCAGCGGCGACATTCTGGATGGAGCCGACCGGGCAGATGCAGCCGCCGATGATGAAGCCGAAAAATGCGACCGTCGCCAGCGCCATCACGAGGACGCCGCGCCGCGAACGTTTGCGGTAGAGGAAGTAGCAGGACAGCAGCAGGAAGATCAGCAGTACGGCCACCACCGCGTATTGCAGGTACGGCGCTATCGACAGCATCAGCCGTTCCACAGGCGAGGCGGCAGACGGCAACGGACTCAATTCCGGTATTTTATAGCCGTTGGTAAAATCCGGTTTTGGAAAGCGGTTCTGCGCCGTCAGCAGCGGCACAGCCGCAAAGAACAGCGCCAGGCAGGCAGACATTTTCCGCAATATGTTCATGCTTTTCCGCCTCCCGGCACGTCAGTTTTCATCAGATAAGGATTGGTGACCGGCACACGTTTAAACGCACTGGCAGGGCAGGCGACGGCAATCGCGCATTCGTTGCATTGCTTGCAACGCGAATGGCGGATCTGCAGAAACAATGAGCCGTTGCCAAAATCGGCGCAGCCCTTGACACAGCGTCCGCAGCCGATGCAGAGTTTTTCATCAATCGTATATTGGAAATAGGGGTCTTCAATGAAGGTGCGTTTCAGCGCGCCGGTCGGGCAGAGCTGATTTTCGGCTCCGGTATCCAGCGCGACCGGTTTCTGGACGAAATAACCGCTGCACAGATCGCAGTAACCGCAGCGGGCGAAGCAGTGGACACACTTGACCGCTGAAGGGGTAAGCACGCAGGCGGTGGCGCAGCGGCCGCACTGGATGCATTTTTCCGGATCGAGCTGCCATACTGTTCCGGTAAGTTCTTTGCGTTTATACACCATTGCGGACCCGGCCAGCGCGATTGCGGAAATGCCGCACATTTTCAGGAAACTCCGGCGGGACAGGCCGACCTGTTTTGCGCTGTCTGAATCCTGTCTGATATCTTCGTTCATGGTCTTTTTCCTCCGTCCCTGTTCTGCCGGCGTACCTGTTCACGGAACGCTCCGGCGGCAGGCTTCCGGCAGCCGCCCTGTTCCGGACAGGCTGAACATGATCCGTCGGGACAGCTTCCGCTTCTGCGCAGCAGCAGTGCGCCGCCGAATCCAAGCACCGCCGCCGCGGCAACTCTGCCGGCCAGCAGCATCCAGTCGCGACGCGACCTTGAATCCGGAACATGTTTATCGCCGGTATCTTTCATTGAACATTGCCTTTCTTACTTGAGCCTGAATAATTCATAAACTTAGGGCGAAATACTGCAATCTGCTCAAAGTAAAGTCTTTGCCGATGTCCTCGCCGTAGCGCTGCTACGACTGCGGCATCGTCAAAATCTTTCTTTTTGAGCATATTTTCGTCTTTCATCCATATTTTTATGAAAAATCCAGGTTAGATAAAATTTTAAACAGTACTTTTGCAATTACCTCATTTATGGACAAATATCCGCAGCGCTTTTTCCGCCGGGTCCAGGACAATTATGCGGTCGCTGCCGTCCACCGCGATACTGTGGCCGGTGGTGCAGCCGGGTTCAAACGCTTCCTGTCCGCATACTTCGCCCTCAAGCTTTCCATCCGGACCGAACACCCGGATGCTGACGAGTCCTTTTTCGGAAGTAACAATACGCTCTTTTGACATCAATTGAAAGTGCGCCGGATTGCAGCACCCAAGAAAACCGTTGTCTTTATCGGCCTGCCACATTGCAATAAACCGGCCGGCGGCGGTGTAATTTCCCAGCTGGTGCCGTCCTGTGTCCGCCGCCCAGAACCCGCCATTGCCGTCGGAGACAACATCAAAGTACGGGCTTGGTATTTTGAATCCGTCGTTTCCTTTTACGGTATTGACCAGCCTGCCGTCATGATCGTAAACATAAACCAGGCGGTTCCCGGCGTCTGCGGCAAAAACGTGTTTGTCATCCGCGGCCAGCGAGGTTAAAATAGCTTTGCCGTTCAGCGGCTGCCATTTTTTGACCGGCAGTTCCCCGCCGGAGGAAATTGCCGATACCTGATTTTCCGTGGCGGCATAAATGATGCCGCCGGGAGCTATCGTCATGCTTAATGCCTGAGCGTCAAGCGGGATCGTTTTCAGCAGTTTTCCATCAGCCGCAAAGACAGCCGCATAGAATCTGCCGTCTTTTGAAGACTTCATTCCGGCATAAATCTTGTTCTGCTCGTCAACCGCGACGGCGGTGAATTCGTCATTGCCCTGCCTGATTCGCGACGCCTCACGCCAGCCGCCGTCAGATACCGCGGCCAGCGGCGCGGGCGACACCGGTTTGACGGGGTTGCGCAGCGCATCCGACCGGGTCAGAATTATCGTCAAAATGGTGATCACGATTGCTGCTGAAACCAGCATTACCGCTTTCCTGACCTCCTGATACTCATTTTTTTCCATCATTCATTTCCTCTTCCTGGCCTTTGATTTTTCCGGTCAGGTCAATACATACCATCTGGTTTAAATCGCGCAGGATCATCCTGCCGTCGGCGACGGCCAGCGGGCCCCAGGCGTCACTGCCGTCGATGATGCGGTGACTGCCAAGTATCTTTCCGCTTGCGCCTTCAATCTTCATCATGGTCAGCGTGCCGTTGTCGTCAAGGATGTAAAACTTGCCGTCCGCAACGATGAACGGCCCCAGGCCGAATCTCAATTCACCCCCGCTGGCATAAACATATTCAGCGATATTCCCGGGGACGGCACCAACCAGCTGACACCGGCCGTCACCGGCGTCTTTGGGACGAATCCCGTATATTGTATTATTGTACAGTATGGAAGACTGTTGTTCAAGTGAAAGAGCCTGCCGCGGATTGAAACTCTTTACGACTTCCGCTTTGAACGTGCCGTCGCTTTCATGCTTTATTTTCAGGATCACGCTGCCGAAACCGTAACCGGCGGTGGCGAAAACCATTCCGTCCGGAAGCTGCTGCGGTGATGGCGCGACCACCGACGGCGACCATGCGGAGCATTCCCATAAAATCTTCCCGGCATCCCCCGGTTCCGCCGAGATTCCGGCAATTCCGCCCTGAGCGCAATAGACATACATTTTATGCCCGTCAAAAGTCATCGGGATTATCGAAGAATGGGACATTTTCCAGCCGGACGGATTCGGGGTTTTCCACAGCACTTTGCCGGAGACGGCGTCAATGCCCGTCATCAGCACATCTTTTCCGGCCGGAGCCAGCACTACCGCGGAACCGTCAATCAGCGGACACTGCCCGGTGTACCACTGCGGTATCGTGGAGCCGTATTCCGCCACCAGATCAATCCCCCAGAGGAAACCGCCATTGGCGGAATTGACGCACATCACCTGACATTTCGGCCCGATAGTGACGGCGACATTTTCATTGACCGCCGGCACGGTTCTGGAGCGGCCGTGATTGCGCTTGACATCCACGATATACCACCTGCGCCAAAGCTCATGCCCGTCGGCCAGCGAGAAACACCGCAGCACATCGGCCTTGAGCTCTTCAATATAATCCAGCACAAAGACTTTACCCTTGAAGATTGCCGCCGCCGCGTGGCCTTCGCCCATTTTCTGGCTCCATAAAATGCGCGGCCCGGACTTCGGCCAGGCATCGGCCAGCGGAACGCCGTCGCGGCAGATGTTGGAAGAATCACCGCCGCGGAACCGGCTCCACTCCCCGGTGAGGCTGTGATCATATTCGTCGGAGAACTTCCTGAAAAATTTGCCGATTTCCGCCTTATCGCCGCGGGCTCTTTCTTTCGGCGCGTTGTCCTGCCCCGGCAGGCCGGGCGTAACATACTCCGGAACCGGGCGGTCCAGCCACCAGAACAATGCGGCGACTGCCGCCGCCGAGGTGATTAAAACTGCCGCTGATATGATAATCAGTGTCCGCAAATTGATTCTCCGTCATCTGTATTATCTTTTATTGACGCGACCACCGCCCGCAGCGCCGGCAGCGTGAAAAGCAGCGGGTAAAGCTGTTCATCATACCACAGCGAGGCGAAATAAAGTCCGACAGGACTGGGCTGAGGCATACTGTCGGCGGCGGCAGTGATTCTTTCCGCGATAAAAACGGCGCCTTGCAATACTTGTTCTCCGGCATCCGGGAAGCCGGACAGCGCGTCAACCGCGATCCCGGTGCATTCCAGATTTGACGGCAGTTTACCGGCGCCGCCCCAGCCACCGTCAAGATTTTGCGCCGAGAGCAGAAAATCAACCGCCGCTGAAATCATCTCCGGCGATTTTTCCGGACATGCTTTCAGCGCTTTCAGCACCATAGCTGTACCATAAACCGGATTTAGCTGTTTGGGATGATTCTGGTCGCCGAACCAGAGCGGCCGCCATGAGCCGAACTGCCGCTGGGATTTCAGCAGATAAGCTTCTATTCTGGAAATTGCGCGCTGAATACGTTCGCGCATTCCGGGCGATACTTTGTCGTGCCAGCACAGGAACGCTCTCAAGGCGTGGGCGCTGATATCCGGGCAGCTCTGGTCAAAGGGCAGCAGTCCCCAGCCGCGGCAGAAAGTCGGAATGCCGCCGTCGCGGTTTTGAATCCGCAGCAGCCATTCCAGTCCGGCAAGCACATCGAAATCGCAATTGTCCGGCTGAAGAACGGACAGCGCCACCAGCGCTCCGGAGGTATCGTCGGCATCGGGAACGCCGCCTGAGCGGTCGGTCCAGGCCCAGCCGCCGGGCCGTGCCTGAGTGAAAGGATGAATCCGCGTGGTTTGATGCTGTTTTATCAGCTCCGCCAGTCTGGCGCGTTCATCGGCCGGCATTTCCCCTTTAACGTCCAGCGCTTTGACCGCTAAAGTCGTTATCCACAAAGACAGGTCGGTGGATATCGGCCAGGAACCGTCCTCGCGGATGGTTGAAGTAAGAAACTGCAAGCCTTTGCTTACCACGGGATGGTCGGCAAAGCCTGCCGACACCAGGCACATGGTGACGAAACCGGTTAAAGGCGCGGCTTCAAGAAATCCGCCGTTTTCCGGCTGCATTCCGGAAAGTTTGCGCATCACCAGCGGCGTGATCAGCCGCCGCAGAAAACTCAACGGCCAAAAGCTTTTTCCGGCGTTGCGGAACCTGACCAGCCCGACCGCGATCAAGGCCGGAATGGCATAACTGACAACCGGCAGCCTCAGCCAGCTGAAAAGACGCTGCGGAAGCGCCGCCAGTTCAAACGGCAGCTGCGGGATATTGCTCCATTGCGCACCATTATCACCCAGCTGCCCGGAGAGTGCGCACATGGTCAGGATCGGGACTGAAAACGTCCGGTCATTCCCGTAATACTCTAGCACGCCATTCCGGATTGCCGAAGGCGAACAGCCGTTGATGTTACGGGTGAGCCAGTCTGAAGAACAGAGCAGCGCATTGTTAGCATCAGAAGCTTCTTTACGGCAGCGCAGTGCCCCGCGCGCCAGCAGCGTCGCACTCAGATTGGACGGGCTGTCCGGAGTATCCCCCCAGCCGCCGTCCTTGTTCTGATGATCCGCCAGCCATTTAACCGCGGCGTCCACCAGGTCTTTTTCCTCCTGCGCAAAACGGTTTTTATGCAGTACGGCTGTTTCCAGGGCAAACGCCGCCACGGCGGTGGAAACGGCGCTGGAGGAAAGACGGCCGCGCCAGAGACCGTCGGCATGACGCTGCTTCTTTAAAGCGTCCTCGCCCAGCCTCAATGCATTAAACAGTAAAATTTTCTGCATATTGTTCATGTAATTGCTCCAGCGGCCAGCAGGCCGTAAAAAGTATACTCGCAATCGCAGTGATTATCAATGATATTTCCGGAAAAACCGCCGGATTCCTGCCAGTGGTCAAAGATGAAACCGCGGCTCAACTGCCGGGTTGCGTCCGTCAGTCTGCCGCAGATTTTAAGGGTGAACAATGCCGTGGCGGTTGACATCAAGTCAGGCAGCGGCGTTTCCGGTGCGGCTTTAAACCCTCCTGAAGCGGTGAGCTGTCCGGCCAGCCAGTTCAGCGCCGGAACGTCATTTTCGCCGATCACCTGCCGCTTGAACAGAATTGCCGCGACTGTCGCGTTCAGCGCCGGAGTGGTTGTCTCGGGACGGTTGGAAAAGCCGCCGTCCGGTTTCCGGCAGGCCTCAAGCGACACCATAACTTCACTGTTCCACGGCAGTTTTAAGCCGCAATCCTGTGCGGCATTTAAGCGCAGAAACCATTCATAGGCGCTGCTGCTGTCATCCGCATTGAGCAGGCGTTTGACGGCGGTTTTTGCGGCGGAATCAATGCTTAAATTGCGCATGGCGGCGAAGCGTCCGGCGATTGAAGCCAGCGCCGGGCTGCGGAGCAAGTTTATAGCTGACCGGCATTTTATCAGGCAGTTCAGATGAATCAGGTCGAGTGTTTCCGGCTGAAAGCGGTCAAGGAATTTGACGGTCTGTTCACAAGGTATTTTCAGGTTCAAGGCGGCGGCGCAGGAGAGGCCGAACATGGTATAATACAGGTCGCTGTCGCCGTTGCGGTCTGCAAACCCTCCGTCAGCGCATAACTGACTGCGGATATAGCCGCCGATTGCATCCATCGCCTCCGGATGAAGCAGGCTGGAGGCATGAGACAGCGTCTCGAAGATCTCAATTGAGTGAGGAACTGTCTTTCGGGACATTTTGAAGAATCCTTCCTGCGATCCTGAATAAAAGACGCTTTAATCCGGAATGGGTCACCGGACGCAATGCCCTGGCCGTCTGGTTCCGGTAATGTTCAAACAGCTGACGGGCTTTGGTAGTGGCTTTATCGATGTCCGCCTCCGTCGCGAGCACGGCATTGACTTCCTCCCTGGATTTGCAGCCGTTCAGCTTCCGGATCAGCTGTTCGCCGTCAGTGTTTTCGCAGGCGGCGGCAAGGATCACGGAAAGCCGCAGCGCGAAAGCGTCGGAATTGCCGTTCTCACTCTGAAAATCATCGAGATCGTCTTTGATCTGATAGGCAATTCCGAGCGAATCGCTGAATGATTTCAGGTGGCCGCAGAGTTCGGCGTCCGCCCCGGCGCAAAGCGCTCCGAGGACGATGGCGACATCAAAAGCCGGCGAAGTTTTTCCCCGGAAAATATCAATCACCTGAGACACCCGCAGCGCGGTCGGGTTTCGGCGCCATTCCAGTTCATCACCCTGGCCGCGGCACAGATTGCGGTGGCCGCTGGTGGCGACGGTGAACATTCTTGAACGGACGGCTTCGGGGACATCGCACATTGCCAGCAGCCGGTAGCCTTCACCCAGCAGCGAATCTCCGGCATTCAGCGCCACCGGCAGATTGTA
>CAIMFA010000944.1 GCA_903840185.1 uncultured Lentisphaeria bacterium
AAACCACCATGAGCGGAATCAGCAGCGGCACCGATATGAAGACCTGGCTGGGGTTACAGCCGGCGGAGTCTTTATATTATCCATGTGTGCCGGGATACGAGAATGTCGGCAGAATCGTTCATGCGCAGCCGGAGGCAAAAGGTTTTGCGGTCGGCGACAGAGTGATGATCAACGAATGCCGCTATTTCGGCAATCTCTGCGCCGCCTGGGGCGGTAACTCGGAATATGTGGTAAAAGATTCTTATACCGCGCCTTCTCCGTTTGACTATATGGTAAAAATTCCGGACAATGTTTCTGACCGTGACGCCGTACTGGCGTATCTGCCGTGTGTGGCGTTGAAAGGCATCAAGCGGTTAAATCTCCGCGCCGGCGAGACGGTAGTAGTAATCGGTGCCGGAATGGTGGGTACCAGCGCGCTGCAAATCCTTAAAATTCTGCAACCCGGCCTTAAAACCATCTGCATTGAACGCAGCGAATACCGGCGCGGCATCGCCAAAAAATATGCCGACCATGTGCTGAGCGTGGAAAATTCCGAAAAGGAATTAGCCGCGATCACCGGCGGAAAAAAAGCGGATAAACTGATTGAATGTTCCGGCAATACCGAAGTAATCGGCCATTTGCATCGCTATATCAAAGATGGCGGCTGGAGCTATGATGATGAACCGGCGCATATTCACTGGCAGGGCGATTATCCGGGCCGGATCGTCATGGATGCCTACAACCACTGGTTCACGAAGAATTGCACCATCACGATGACCTGCGCGCTGGGACCTGGCTGCAAAGAGCAGATACTGCAATGGATGAGCGAAGGCAAGTTCGACACTTCCGGCCTGCCGGTGGAAGTATGGCCGGTGCGGAAATGCGCTGAAGCGTATGAATATAAAGAGCAGCAGGGCGACAATCTCTTTAAAATAATCTTCGACTGGGAAAACCAATAAATTAAAGAAGCTAGAAGCTAGAAGCTAGAAGCTAGAAGCTAGAATAATACATAAAGTAAATAGTGAATCTTAACAATTAACAATTAACAATTAAAGAGGGGTATGCAATGCATTTAGGACTGGCTGCATGGGGGTTCCGGGAAACCCAGCTGGAGAAACAGCTTGAAATAACCGGAAAGCTGGGGCTTGATTTACTGGAATTGAGCATTGCCGGACACCATAATGATGTACTGCAATCAGGCGCATCATCTGGTGAGATCGCCGTAGTGCGCGATTTGTTTAAACGCTATGAGGTTAAATTGAGCTGCGCGTCAGCGGGCAATGACTTTACTCTGCCGGATAAGGCCGACAATCTGAAACAACTGGCCTCTGTGAAACGGGTCATTGATATTGCAAGCGAAGCCGGCGCTGACCGCCTGCGGATCTTTGCCGGATTTTCGCCAGTGGCGGATGTTACCGGCGGACGCTGGAAAGTCATGATTGATTGCCTGCGGCAGGTTGCGGAGCATGCCGCGGCAAAGGGAATTGTCCCGTCAATTGAAACGCATGGCGGAGTAACCGCGACTGCAGATGGCGTAAAACATTTTTACAGCACATCGTCGCAGCCGGCGGCATTGCTGAAAATGCTGGCGGAACTGCCGGAAACAATGAAGGTCAACTTCGATCCGGCCAATCTTTATGCCATCGGAATGAAACATCCGGAAGAAGTTTACGCAAAAATAAAAGACCGGGTCAATTATGTGCATCTTAAGGATTTTGTTCCGGTCGCTGGAACGGACAGTCTTAAGCCGGCCGCCTGCGGCGAAAGCGCCATGGACTGGGGTGCGCTGCTGAAAGCAATGGCGGATTACGACGGTCCTGCTCTGATCGAATACGAAAATGTGGAAGATGTCGAGGACGGCTGTCGCCGCTCGCTGCAATTCTTAAGAAAATTCGGTATTTAAAATAAAAAAACTTAACCTGGATTGTTCATAAAGAATGGATGCAAGGCGAAAATATGCTCAAAAAGAAAGCTCCTGACGAAACCGCAGTCGTAGCAGCGCTACGGCGAGGACATCGGCGGGAACTTTACTTTGAGCAGATCGCAGTATTGCGCCATTAAGTTTATGAATTATTCAGGTAAAAACAACAGGAGAGTGAATATGTCAAAACCGAAAATCGTCTTCATGCCGCATGCGAACATTCAATACTCGCAGCTCAAACCGGAAAAACGGCAATGGGTGATGAAGAATTCCTACGAAAAACTTTTCGACGTAGTGCTTGGCGGGAACTATCGTATCGCTTTTGAAGCATCTGGACGTACTATTGAACTGATGGCTGAACAGGCTCCGGAAGTGCTGGGCAAATTGAAGACTCTGGTGAAGGAAGGCAAGCTCGAACCGGTTTCCTCGCCGCACATTCATTTCATGCTCAGCAATATTTCTCCGGAAATCTGCCTGGATTCATTGCGCTATGCGCTGGACGTCTGGGAAAAATATGTCGGAGTAAGGCCGACAGTAGGCTGGAACCCGGAATGCGGATGGGCTTCATATATACCGGAAGTATATAAGGCGGCCGGTTTCGATTCGCTGGTCATGGACGCTGATTCGCTGCTGCTCTCCTTTGAAGAAATCAGAAAGGCCACCGGCCTCACCTATGATGTGCAGGGACACAGCAACAAGAACCATTTGTTCAAAATTGAAGAATATATTAAAGATAAACCGGAATTTCTGAAATTCATCACCAATCCGTCCAAAGCGGCGAACGGCCTGAACATGATTTTCCGTTCAGACTGCATGGCGAATCCGATGCTGTGGTTCCTGATGGGTGCCACCGAGGGAATGCGGAATGAACCGGTGAACACAACCGAACTGCGCGCCATCTTTGAGAACTGGAAACAGCGCATTGCCGTCAGCGGCAGCTTTATCATGCCGTATGCCGAGGATGCCGAATATATCGGCACATCTGCATACTTCTATGTAAAGCAGTTCAATCAGGCCAGATTTTTCGAACACGAACCGGAGAGCGTGACCAGATTCAAGCAGCTGCTGGACATGGCGGCGGAATGCGGCTATGAATTCAGCACCCCGTCCGAGGTGATCGCGGCTTCGACCAATGTGTTTGCCAATGACTATGTTAACTGTATTGAAAACGGCGCGGCATGGCATGGCGGCACCGCCAAAGCCTGGACCAATACCGATTATTCCAGAATCATGGATCCGGTTTGTTTTTCCATCTTTACCGGCATCAAAGACGTGGCCGCCAGACTGAAGCAGCAACTGGGATCACTGGACGGCGATCTGGACGCGGCGTTTAAAGCGGTGACCAGCGCTTACGTTTCCGACTCCCGCTGGCCCCCTGCCCCGACCTCGCCGGGCAGATTCAATGTCCGGGAATCCCTGGATGACATGTATGCCGCCAACGAAGCGATCCGCCGCGC
>CAIMFA010000945.1 GCA_903840185.1 uncultured Lentisphaeria bacterium
GTTTGCGGAAACCGGCTGCACATACTGGGCAAGCTCAAGGCTTGCCAGTGAATTATCTTCTTCAGGTTGAGTAATAAGCTTTACCGCGTATTTGCCGTTAAGCGCGTCAGTAGTAGCCTCGACCTTGTCTATTAAGTTCCGTTTGGCATTTTTATAATAGATGTTCCAGCCGGCTGGAACTGTTCCGTTTAGTTGTTCAAATCCCGGGTTTTGCAATTCCTGTGCAAATAAATTTGAAACAGTGCAGGCTACAATCATCATGATAATTTTCTTCATACCCATAATCTCCTAAATGAATTGTTAATATTTTACGGCGTCATGCCGTACTATATTGTTTTTATTATTGTGCAGGTGGACTTGTTTTGCCGACCCGCAGCGCAGTTGTGCGGAAACTTAATACTGGCCTACATTTCCAAAGTTTTCCGTCTTATAATTGGTAAAACAGTATGTTCCCGCGAGGCTTGTTCCTCCCTTGAGCAGTTCGGCTCCTGTAAGCGTACCAACATGGCCGTCGGCAAAGCCGAACACCGCATTGCCGCCGTGGCGGGTATGCGGAATTGACCTGGAGCCTCCGCCATTGTAATTATCATACATCGCAAACCGCTGCCGCTGAAATGTCGCGCCAATTTCCACAGTGTCACCAAGAATGATCGCTTTTGATGGTTCCCATACATTGGCGGCGGTGGCTCCTGGGCCGAAGCATTTAACTTTCCCTCCCCAAAATCTGAAATAAGTCGTCGGATCCTGATTTCTATTCCGCAACCCGTACATTTGCTCCCAAATAGCCAGGTCAGCTCTGATCACCAGCGACGGACACTCATAAACCTTGCTAGATGTAGTGATAGCGGTCATCCTCTTTGGCAAATCTTTTGCGTCGCTTAACGGAATTGTCCAGTTATCTGTAAGAGTTGCAGCGGCGCCTGATGCGCCTCTGGCGGCATTCGGGAAAAAACTGTTATAAGTATTCGCATAATTCAATAATGCCAGCATGATTTGCTTTTGATTATTCATGCACGCTGCCTTCCTGCCTGACTCTCTGGCCTTGTTCAGCGCCGGCAGCAGCATGCTGGCCAAAATCGCGATGATGGCGATCACCACCAGCAATTCAATGAGTGTGAAAAAACTCTCCGCCGACTTTGTTTTTTTGTTTACTGCGTCCATTTTGATCCTCCGTTTGTTGATGTTAAAATTTGGATTTTATGTTGATAAGTAGATTAATATTTTTCATGCCGTTTCTCTTGGAATCAGTTCAGAGTCTATTTTCAGGTAACAAGTGGTATTACCTTTGGCCTCGATGTCAATATTGTGAATTATCAGATTTGCCAGTTGACGGCCTACTTCCATGTGCGCCGGCGCAACAGTGGTGATCTGGTACTGGCGGAACTTCTCGCTGTCGTCAAAGCCGATTATTTTAAAATCTATGCCGGCTTGCAGTCCCTTGCCGCCGAAGTAATCAATTAGTTTTGCCGCATGTTCATCGTTTGCGGCAACCAGCGCGTGCTTTTTTCCGTTTTCCATAAATTTATCATAGACTGTTTCAATCCCGATCCATTCCTCCGGAGAACATTTACCGCTGGTCATCCGGCGCATGCCAAGCTGCAATCCCTTAAATCGCTCTAGACTCCAGAATTCATGAACAACAATCTGCTGCGGACAGTAGGCAATCCGGTCATATCCTTTGCCAATAAGATATTCTGCGGCAATACTTCCTTCGCCGAACAGGTTTACCGTAACTGTATGGAACGGCCAGTGCGCCCAGTCCAGCGCGCCGGACTGATACATGAATATATGTCGGTGATACTGAAATAGAATGTCAAAGTTGTCCAGCATAAAACGGTCAGCTTCATGTCTTACTGAAAGAATAAACGCGGAAACCCCGTCATCAGTCAAACGCTTCAATTCTTTCTTTAAATCGTCGCGAGTATTCACGTCATTCATAAAAACCGATTCCAGAGTAAACCCGTCTTTTTTCAGTGTGTTTTCCAGCCCGTCGGTGAACTCTTTATTCCAATGCAGATATTCAAAACTATTCCGGCTTCTAATCGCACAGATGCGCTTTACGGCCTCGCCTCTCAGTTGCCGTGCGAGCGCCGGAGTTACCGGCCTGGCGACTAATGTGCCTTCCTGCCGGTTGCGCCGGACAATGCCGCGCCTTTCAAGTTGTTTGATCGCCAGATGGGCATTCATCCGGTTGGTATTGAACTGCTCGCCAAGCTGAATCTCCGGCGTAAGCCTGCTGTTTACCATCAAATCGCCATCAACGATTTCGCTGATCAGATGTTTATAAATTTTGTATTGTATGGTATTCATATTATTCCATTGACAAACATTATTTGAATTATCAAATTTCATTGTTAGAAATTTTCTAACAATGATTATAATACAAAAAAACACCATTGTCAATAGCTATTCATAAAAATCAGCAAAATATATTTTTCATCTTTTACAATACAATTTCTCTGATATTGCCGCTCTATTTTAGCGCAACCACGCAGTTTGTGTTGACAAATTTACTATATTATGTAAGAACAATTGCAACAAGATAAAAGACAAAAGTAAAAAGATAATGGAAACATTTAACCGCAGAGTTTCGCGGAGTTCAACGCGGAGTAGTGCAGAGGGAAAACATGGGTATTTACCACAAGGGCACGGAGTACACGGAAGAAAACAGTAGACAGTGAATGAACGCGGCTGGTCCGCTTTCATTCGCTGACTAGATTTTTATCCTGTTTATCCTGTCCATCCCTGTTAAATAACTGAAATTACAAAAATGTTATAAGTTAACGGTAACCTTAACCGGTTGCCCAAGATGTTATTTGATAATCATATAAAAATCTAAAGAGTGTGACTTGGTGATTTGGGAACGTGCTAAGTGTTATGTATTACGTGTTACGGTTTTGTTGTAGAGCCGTCCGTCTCGGACGGTACAGGACAGATTGTCCAGAAAAATGTTGTTTGAAAATCTTAAAAAAATGAAACACGGTGTGCTCAACGACTGTCCAAAGTGTCGGAGTGTCGGTGACTGGCGGAGTTTTAAGTAGGCCAGTTTCGCCGAAACTGGCTCATGAGGCGGTTTTGGCAAAACCGCCCTACTGTAATGCTCAACGGGTCTCTAAACTCTCCGGAATGTTTGTGAAAACTCGAAAGCGTTATGCTCAGCGACTA
>CAIMFA010000946.1 GCA_903840185.1 uncultured Lentisphaeria bacterium
GGCAGATGTTCGCATCTAAATGCCAGTAATGAGATAAAGTGATGTTCGGTTACAGTTACGAGCGATATTTATCTTTCTCACTGAAATAAAAATGGGAAAAAAAGAAGAAAAATCGCACGGACGGGGTTTTGTCACTTGCAATATTCCTCTTTATATGTGTCCAAAATGTCCAGGAAGCAAGGAAATGATAACCCAGTCTTCCCAGTACTCACAGCGCATTGCGCTAGCAGGGTGTCCAGAATGTGCAGGACGGGTGTCCAAAATGTTGTCGGAGCAGCCGGAAACGATGGGTACTATGGGTCGTATGGGGACCTATGGGGCTTGCACAAGGGTGTCCAAAATGTCCAAGAAGCAAGAAAATGATAACCCAGTCTTCCCAGTCTTCCCAGTCTTCCCGTCTTCCCAAACTTCCCAGTACTCGCGGCATACGGTACAGGACTGGTGTCCAGAATGGCCCATAGGCCACATGAGGCCCATAAGCCCTATAGGCCGCATTTCTACAAAACGCGTTGTGCAGGACGGGTGTCCAAAATGTCCGGAATGGTTGATTTACTGGCATTAAAAAGTGATTTGAGATTGGATAAAATCCGAAAGGATATTATTTTATACTCTGCCCGGCTCGGCTGAAAATTTAAGCATAGACGAGCAGAGTATATCTTTTTGAACAAACGATCTTTACTGAGGGTTACATGAATTTACTTTTTATCGGCGACATCGTCGGCAAGGGCGGCCGCAAAGCCGTATTGGAACTGGCTCCGGAATTGCGGCGTGAATTCAATTGCAGTTTCTGCGTCGCCAACGCGGAAAATATCGCCGCGGGGGCGGGACTGGCGGCAAAATGCCTTAAGGAAATAGCCGACGTCGTTAACGTTTTCACAACCGGCGACCATGTCTGGGATCAGAAACCTTTTGAACAGGAAATCGTCCAGCTGGAGAATGTACTCCGTCCGGCTAATTTCAGCAGTCTTCAACCCGGCAGGGGCTGGCGGGTCTACCGCAATCCCGGCGGCGGCGAGATCGCGGTCATCAATCTGCTGGGCAAAGTCTTTGTCCGCGAAAGCGCTTACTGCCCGTTTGAAACAGCGGAAAAAGTATTGAAGGAGATTCCGGCATCCGTCAAGTGCATCATCGTGGATTTCCACGCCGAAGCCACCAGCGAGAAAGCCGCGATGGCGCATTTTCTCAACGGCAAGGTAACGGCAGTGCTCGGTACTCATACCCATGTGCAGACCGCCGACGCCAAAGTGCTGCCCGGCGGCACGGCGTTTATTTCCGACGTCGGAATGACCGGGGCGGAATGTTCCATCCTGGGCAGAGACGTTCAGGCGGTGGTTGACAAATTCCGTTCCGGCATGCCGAAGGCGCTGCCGGTGGTGGAAACCGGTATCCGGCTGGACGCGGTGGTTGTCTCCTACGATCACCTGACCGGACGGGCCACCGCAATCAAGAACATTTCCAGAATGTCCACCATTTAAGGCGGGCTTTGCCCGAAAACCAGGGAAGTCAGGAGTCAGAAGTCAGGAGTCAGAATGAACAGCCGGGAGAGAATATCCAATATCCAACAAGGAATATCCAATGTCCAAGTAAAAAAAATAAAAACCGGAAGCCAGGTAGGCCAGTTTCGCCGAAACTGGCTCAAAAGGCGGTTTTGGCAAAACCGCCCTGCTCAAGGCTGGAATTTCCAGTGACCGGTCCCGTAAACCGGGATCCCGCAAAGCGGGAGAACAGCCGGGAATCAGAACGGAACAAGAGGGAAGTTCTGGTCCCGCAGTCGCGGAACCAATCAGACGATTGGAAAGTTGCGGGAGTCTTGGGATTTAAATAATTTTAGAACTTTAGAACTGTTCATGGTGTAAATTTTAAAAACGTCTAAAACAAAGATAGTTAAGGATCGCTTATGAATGTAATACTACCTCAGATAGATTTCAGCCGTGCCGACATTCTGATAAAACTGGCGCTGGAGGAAGACCTTAACGGGCGCGGCGACACGACCAGCAATGCCGTGATTCCGGAAAATACCATGGCCGCGGCGCTATTGAACTGCAAGGAAGACTGCGTCTGCGCTGGACTGGCGGTCGCCGAACGGGTATTCAAGGCGGTTGACCGGTCGCTGATATGGGAGCCGCTGGCTCAGGACGGGGATTTCTGCCAGTCAGGCACCCCGCTGGCAAAGATATCCGGACGGGCGCGGGCGCTGCTGACCGCGGAACGCACCGCTCTCAATTTTCTGCAGCGGCTGTGCGGGATCGCCACGACCTCCCGCCGTTATGCGACGCTGCTGGAAGGCACTAATACCGTGGTGCTTGACACCCGCAAGACCACCCCGGGCTGGCGCAATCTGGAAAAATACGCGGTAGCCGCCGGCGGTGCATCCAACCACCGCATCGGGCTTTACGACCGCATTATGATCAAGGACAATCACCGCGAACTGGCCGGCCTGGAAGGCGAAAAAGGCATTACCCGTTCCGTTCTGCGGTCCAGGGAGAAATATCCGGAACTGGAAATCGAAGTCGAAGCCGACAATCTGGATGAAGTGCGCGAAGCCGTCGAATCCGGAGCGGAATACATCCTCCTGGACAACATGACTGACGCGCAAATGGCCGAAGCGGTGAAAATCAACGCCGGACGCGCTAAGCTCGAAGCCAGCGGCGGAATCACGCTCGAACGCATTCCGCGCATCGGCAGAATCGGGGTCGATTTCGTTTCCGTCGGCGCACTGACCCACTCAGTCAAAGCCGCCGATATATCAATGGAAATAACTTTAAAGTGATACTAGAAACCCAAAAACTGGAAGTCAGGAGTCAGAAGTCAGAAGTCAGGAGTCAGAATGAACAGCCGGGAGAGAATATCCAATATCCAACAAGGAATATCCAATGTCCAAGGGGAACAGCCTGGAGCCATAAGGCAGAAACTGCTATTACTGGAGGGTTGTGCTCCGTCACAACCGGGATTTTCAATTGAGCACCGGAGGCGCGGAATATTAATAGCATCAAATACAATAAACCAATCAAGCTCCAGCGGAGCGACATATTAATAGCAGGAGCCAGGAAATGAAAACCGAATATCCAATATCCAACAAGGAATATCCAATATCCAAGTTTGATCTGGCTCGGGCTGGAGGGTTATGTTCCGTAATAACCGTTTTTCGATTCCCGCAGTAGCGGGACGAGTTGATTGTAAAAAAACGCAAATGCTTGATAATAAAGTTATTTGCATGGTAAATTAAAGCATAACAAAACAAAGATACTAAGCAAAGGAGACATTATGATTGCCAGGCTTAAAGGCATACTGCTGGAGATTAATCTGACGCAAGTAGTGGTGGATGTTCACGGCGTGGGGTATCTGGTGTCTATTCCCATGAGCACCTATGACCGGCTGCCGAGGGCGGAATCGGAAGTCGTGCTGCTGATCAATACGCAGGTACGCGAAGACGCCATCAGTCTTTACGGCTTCGCCACACCCGAGGAAAAACAGCTTTTCGAGATCCTGCTGGGCGCAACCGGCGTCGGCCCGAAACTGGCGCTTAGCATTCTCAGCAGCCTGCCGGTGGCATCATTCTGTGCCGCCGTAGTCAACCGCGACTTGAACGTAATCAAACGCATCAGCGGCATCGGCCCGAAAACCGCCGAACGCCTGCTGGTTGAACTTAAAGAAAAAATAGGCAAGATGGCTCCGGCGCTAAGCGTCGCGGCAGCAGGGAAAGCCGTCCCGGATGCAGTGGCGGCAGCGGCGGAAGACGCTCTGCTGGCGCTGGAACAGCTCGGCTTCAAGTCGGAAAAAATCCGCAAGGCGTTGCAAAAAGTCGTCGAAGAAATACCGGAGAAAGAGTGTTCCAGCGAGAACCTTATCCGCAAGGCGCTGCAATCCCTTAACAGCTGATAATTAGACTATTATAACCACAAAGGCACAAAGACACAAAGGAATTGCTGGCATTAAACAGCCGGAAGACATGGATTCGCTGTCTCCCAATGGAGGGTTGTCCTCATATACCCAATTCAGCACCCAATACCCAGCAGGTGAAGGACTGGAACAAACGTGGATATTCAGTTCAGAATACATTAACAGCTGATAATAAGAAGCTTATAAAAACAGAGACATCACGCAGTCGCGGGACTAGACCGAGAGTTAGCATGACTCGGCTTTCTTTACCTAAAGCCCAAAAATCTTTGTGCCTTTGTGCCTCTGTGGTCAAAGCAGCACTTTCATATCATCAGGAATGGGAGACTCAAATTCCATGAGTTCGCCGGATTTGGGATGCGAAAATCCCAGATAACAGGCATGCAGGGCCTGACGTTTCAAGACCAGGGAGTTCCAATCTTCAGGAGTGATAAGGTCATCGGCGATCTTCAGGTAAAGGGTATCGTCCGGGCCGTAAAGTTTATCTCCCGGCAGCGGGAACCCGAGCGAGCACAGCGTGGCACGTATCTGATGCAGCCGCCCGGTTTCAGGAATTGCTAGCACCGTAGAGAAACGTCCGTCAAATGAGACCGGTTCCAGAAGCGTGAAGGCGGTCTCGGCGGTTTCCGGATCGCCCTTAAAAACGGTCTCCATGACAAATTTCCGCTTCTTCATAACCTGGCTGGAGGTATCTTTGACCAGGCGGCCGGCGGCTTCGATGCGCTGACTGAAATTGCCGAAAACCAGCGCGTAATACTTCTTCTTCAACCGCCCGTCAATCAGCATCGCGGAAAGCTCCGAAGCTGTAACGCTGTCTTTGGACGCCAGCATCAGGCCGGAAGTTTCGCGGTCCAGGCGGTTGACAATAAACACTTTGCCGTACTTCTCCGACATATCATACCAGAGCGTGTTGCGGAAGAACGGACCGGCAGGATGGCAGGGCAGATGCCCGCCTTTATTGACGACAAAAAAATATTCATCTTCGTAGATTATCGAATAATCCATGACCACGGCAGGCTCTTCGATTTCCGGGATAAAGGCGACGACATCACCGGTATGGAGGACACGGGAACTGCGGACGGAGATGCCGTTGACCAGAATTTTACCATCACGGATTATCGTCTGCCACTGATTGCGGGAACGGTAGGTGAATCTGGCGGTAAGCCAGAGATCCAGACGGCGGCCGTCAGCATCGCCTTCGACCGCGGTGGAAATATTTCGCTCTTCAAAGGCCATGGCAATACTCCGGGGTGTTCAGAGGATGGAATAACGGAACTATACTCTATTAGGTTGAAAATTTAAAATAGATTGCGAAGATTTTGAGAATTGGTTCGTATTCTGAGAGGCTGCCGAGACCGGGGTATCGAAGGCCTCGA
>CAIMFA010000947.1 GCA_903840185.1 uncultured Lentisphaeria bacterium
ATCACCCATCACCCATCACCCATCACCCATCACCCATCACCCATCACCCATCACCCATCACCCATCACCATTCACCATTAACCATTCACCATTAACCAGTATGCCTATACTTCCATCCAGCGAACTGGATTGCGACTTGCCCACTGCTCCAGATTGCGCGAAGGCGTCTGGTCAGTAACCGCCGGACGGCCTCTTAAATGACCGTAGCAATCTGAAGCTTCGTAATCCCCCCGGTTCCATTCCAAATCCGAATCGGTGATAAAGCATTTTGTTTTTAAACGTTCCAGGGTTGCAGTCAGCCAGGAGCCGCTTGATTTTGCCCCGCCGTACTCGCTGCCATATCCGACCAGACAGACATAAGTAAATTCAATATTTTCACGTTGCGAGATTTTATATAAAATCCAAGCAGTGAATCCCTCGTTTTCAGCGAAACAATACAGCAACCTCGTCTGTTCCGGCTTGTTTCCGCTTTTAAAATCGACCTCAATATCCATGAGAAAGCATTTGCCATATTCTGCTGTTTCTTGGTGAAAATCAACCAGGTCACTTAACGGCAGATCCAGTGTCTCAAGTTCTTCGACTGTTTTCACCGTAATTTTACCGTCAGGCGCGTCATGTAAAATTTGGCCGGGCTGAAAGGTCAATTTATTCTCCCACGGGTAATAATCGGTGTGCAGGTACAAATCAGGCAGTTCATATTTGTTTTTCGTCCCGGTCTGAAAATTTTCAGGCCTCACATACAGGATGTCACTGTAATCTCTGCCGGCGGACGGATAATAACAAATCCGCCGTCCTGTCATGGTAGCTAACAATCTGTCCATAATTTAATTCCTTTTTCAAATTGTAGTTTATGGTTATTATAATTAAACCGGCAGAAACTAGAAATTTACAACAGCTTAGTTATAATTATTGAGAAAATTATTATAATCTTCCCGCCTGCTTTTTTGCTTGTAGATATGTAACCAGCATGGGGTCGTAACAAAACGTAATCTTTGATATTGCACTTTTAGCCTTTGAAAGTTCCAGGGATTCCGCCAACCAGGCACTACGCGCCTTTACTCCGCAGAATGGATGAACATTCCCGGACAGACAAAGATAAAACAATTCAATTTTATTCGCGCCCAATACATTTGCGGTGAATGCCTCGTCTTCGGCAAAACAATACAGCAGTTTGGTTTGTTCAGTTTTTTTCCCTTTTTTAAAATCAACTTCAATATCCATAAGAAAACATTTGCCGTAATCTGCGGATCTTGCCGGGTCATCCGCTATCGCGCCGTTACTCAATGGTAAATCCAAGGTCGTTATCTGCTGAACCGTTTTTACCGTAATTTTACCCTTTGGATTGTCATGTAAAACCTGGCCGGGTTGAAATGTTGATTTATTTCCACCCGGGAAATAATCCACATGCAGGTACAAACTTGGCGCCACATAATTCTGCCTCCACTCGGATTGCAAATTTTCCATCCTCACACATATTATGTCGCTGTAATCTTTTCCGGCCGCAGGATAATAACAAATCCGCTGTCCTTTAAGTGCACTTAATAACTTGTCCATAATTGATCCCCTTTGTTTGATTATGATCCAGTACCCTGTCCGTCTATTATAGTTAAACCGACATAATTTGAAAATTTACAATTAGTTTTAAGAAAAATTGCAAAAAAGTAAAATATCATGTTCGGGTGCGCTGATGGAATGATGCTCGTCTGCAGTTAAGCTGCATATTATGCGTCTTTCTGCAGGGCTTGTCCGCCTCAGGGGGGTATGCTCCGTCATAACCGGGTTTTAGTGTTTTGACTGGATGGTTATGCTCATAGCTATCAAGTTAAGGAATTTTGAACAGAATATCCAATATTCGGTCACGTAAACCGGGATCCCGCAAGGCGGGAAATATCCAATTTTCAAGGGGAACAGCCTGGAACCCTAAGACAGAAACTGGTATTACTTGAGGGTTGTGCTACGTCACAACCGGGATTTAAGGTTCTGCAGATGGCTATTCTCTGTAATGGAGACGGTTGACACAGATCACGCCATTAGAACAAGTTGCCATGAAAACAAACCTTATGCAGCAAATCAGAGTTAATTTCAAATTAACTCTGAAATTAACTCTGAAATTTAAGTCTACTGTTTCAGCCATTCTTTTAATTTTATTATTGCACATTTATAATTATAGTGCACAGTGGATGTCTTCATCCCGATTTCTTTTCCAATCCGGGTAAAGTTGCAATCATCATAAAAATGCAGAACTATTATTTTGTATTGATCTTCGGACAGAATCGTCCGCCATGATTGATGAAAACGTTCAATTATTTCATGATCCAGAGTAAGATCACAAGGAGCGGCAGTCTCAGTGAGGCTGATAACTTCAGCATATGTAGTA
>CAIMFA010000948.1 GCA_903840185.1 uncultured Lentisphaeria bacterium
TATCGCCACCGGAACGGATGCTTTATCTTCAACCAAATATTATAATGAAATGATCAAAGAGATCGATGTAATAAATTTTACATATCCAGATGACACTTACATTGTTTTTGCCAAGCAAGATAGCGATATAGATGCATATATAGATTCATCTTCTCTCGCCAGGCAATTCGTCAAAGCATGTTGCAGGCTGTATTCTCCCAGGCAATTGTATTACAAGGCCGTATGGGTTCAGTGGCATATCCAGCATCAAAAATTGTTAAGATTAGCCCAGGCCGGGAAAACCTTTTGGGAAATAGAGAAAGACTTCTATTTAATGTTAAGAAAAGGGGATATTCCGCTAATTAATGCAAATACTTGTGAAGCAATACGACCTTATTTTGTATACCGGGCCAGTTTTGATACTTACAAAATATGTCTGGCTTTGAAAATATATAAAGCGCGGCATGGACGTTTTCCTGATTCATTGCAGCAACTTGTTCCGGAAATACTGCTTAAAATACCATGCGGCCCATGGGACGGAAAAGATTACGTCTATAAGCCGGAAGACAACGGCTTTATATTAAAAGGCAATTACGAAGCAGAAAATTTTAGTGGCCTTTATGATATTAAATATCGACCATGGGATATAAAACCGGAGAAAATAAAATGAGTGAAAATGCGATTGTGGCGCGGGGAGTACGGAAGGCTTATACGCGGAAAAAGGAAGTCGTCAAAGGTTTGGATTTGACGGTTAAGCGCGGGGCGGTCTATGCGCTGCTGGGATGCAACGGGGTCGGCAAGACTACATCCATCCGGATGATTACCGGACAACTGGCGCCGGACGCCGGGGATATTTCAGTTCTCGGACTGGACCCGGTGAAGGATGCCGTCAAACTGCGGCGGAAAATGGCTTATGTCGCGGAGGGGCAGAAACTCTACGACTGGATGACGATTGATGACCTGATTAAATTCGTCAAAGCATTTTATCCGGAATGGGATGACAAGGCTTGTGCGCATCTGCTGAAAATGTTCGGGCTGCCGCGGGGCGTCAAACTGAAAGATTATTCGCGGGGGATGTACACCAAAGCGGCATTGCTGGGGGCGCTGTGCCGCGATCCGGATCTGCTGATTCTGGATGATCCGATGCTGGGACTGGATACGGCGGCGCGGCGCGAATTCATGAGCGGCGTGGTTGACGCGATCCACGAATTCGACCGCACGGTGATTTTCTCCACGCACATCATTCCGGAAATCGAGGCGCTGTCGGATTACGCCGGAATCATGGTTGACGGGCAGTTGACGCTGGAAGCGCCGGTGGATGAAATAAAAGCGTCATTCCGGGAAATCAGGCTGCCGGCCGACGCCGGAGACGTTCCGGAACTGCCCGGCATTGTCAGCATCCGGAACACCGGGGAAGATAAAATTGTCACAGTCAAAGGGGTGGAAAGCGAAATGACGGCAGCCTTTCATCAAGCCGGATTCAGGTTTTTCACGGTGAACGCGATGTCGCTGGAAGTTGTATTTCTGGCGGTAACGGCAAAAAAACAGAAGTCAGGAGTCAGGAGTCAGATACCATGAGTAAGTGACAAAGAAATTTGTCACAGTTAAAGAAAAAACTCCTTTGTCAGTTAAATTATGGTTTGCCAACCTAAACTAACAAAGGAGTCTCAAAATGCAGAGAAAA
>CAIMFA010000949.1 GCA_903840185.1 uncultured Lentisphaeria bacterium
CATGGGAAACTACCGATGGTCAACCGAATCAGTGGCCAGGGACAGGTTGTTCATGGAGTACCTTGGGGTTACCGGCAAATAGTGTACGCTTTATCCGACTTTCAGGGTAAATCTGCAATTTATTCAAAAAAGAGTGAATTGTAAAAATTCATCTTGCTGTGCTATTTAAGCGAGTTTTCACAATTCCGGTTGACAAATCCTCTAATTAATAAAAAGCGTCTGCTTTGCTGGAGTTGAGGGTTTTGTCCAGCTTGCAGGTCCAGCGACTGCGGGAAGGCGGGTGGGTATCCAAAATGAGGGTATGAAATGTCCAAAATGTATGAGTCTGTAAAATCCATTTGCCGGAAGCACAAAAAACATCCCCGGAGGTTTAGTGCCGGGGAGGGTGGGGTGGAACCGGAACTGTGGTCAGACCGCTTTGATGGCGTTGACCAGAGTTGTTTTGTCTTGAAGTCCGACGAAAGAACTTACGACTTCGCCGTTTTTCAGGATGAAAATTGCGGGGATGCTTCTGACGCCGAATTTAGCGGCAATGTCCTGAGCTTCTTCGACATTGACCTTGGCGATAACAGCGGTGTCGCCGATTTCAGCCGCGACTTTATCCAGAACCGGTCCGAGCATTTTACAGGGTCCGCACCAGGTGGCCCAGAAATCGACCAGCACAACTCCGCTTTTGGTTACTTCGTCAAAATTTTCGGCAGTAAGATGTTTTACTTCGGCCATGATAAAATCTCCCTATTCCTTAATTTAATGGTTAAAACCAGTATTGTTTTTACAGCATCATTCATAATACCCCGTCCGCCGGATAATTCAATCCGTCAAACGATGCTCTCTGTAAAAATTATTTGTGGATTTTTATCGTTTCTAGATCACATACGCGCCAGTCCAGGCGTCGTTGTTGGCGTAGACTCTGGATTCACGGGGAACCAGATACACCTCTTCGTGCAGTTTCAACATCGTCTGGTTATAGTTATCATGGGACAGATGCACCTGAATCAGGCGGTTATGGCGGTCGATAAGTTCGACTTTGACAATCGGCCCGGCAGTGAGCACCCGGTAGACTTTGGCCGGCAGGGCAGGGCCTTTGCCGGGAGTGCTCTGGATGGTCAGATCGTGCGGGCGGACCAGCAGTCTGGCGGTATTTTCCTGCCCTTCAATCAGCGGGACTGTTTCGTTAAATATAGCGCTGTCGCTTTCGATACGTCCGTGGAAGACGTTGACATCGCCCAGGAACTGCATGACGAACTCGGTTGCCGGACGGTGAAACACTTCATTTGGCGTCCCTATCTGTTCGATAGCTCCATGGTTCATAACCACAATCCTGTCGGCCACTTCCAGCGCTTCCTCCTGGTCGTGGGTGACAAAGATGCTGGTGACGTGCAGCGTATCGTGCAGTTTCCGCAGCCAGCGGCGCAGTTCAGCCCGCACTTGAGCGTCAAGCGCACCGAACGGCTCATCCAGCAGCAGTACCTTTGGTTCTATCGCCAGGGCGCGGGCGAGGGCGATGCGCTGGCGCTGTCCGCCGGATAACTGTGAAGGATAGCGTCCGGCCATGTTTTCCAGCTGGACCAGGCGCAGCAGTTCATTGACTTTGTCTTTTATGTCCTGTTTCGATGGACGCTGGTCGCGGGGTTTCACCCGCAGGCCGAAGGCGATGTTTTCAAAGACCGTCATATGGCGGAACAGGGCATAGTGCTGGAACACGAATCCCACCTGACGGCGGTTGACCGGACTGGAGGTCACGGTCTGGCTGTCGAACAGGATGTCCGCATTGGCTCCGCGGTCTGCTTCCTCCAGACCGGCGACGATCCGCAGCAGCGTGGTCTTGCCGGATCCGGATGGTCCAAGCAGCGCGGTCAGTTCTCCGGACTGGAATTCGATATTGATGTTTTTCAGCGCGTGAAAGTCGCCGAAAGTTTTACTGATATTTTTTAAGATGATGCTCATATTTTATACTCCTCTGATTGTTCAGCCGTGTTTTGTTTTCCATTCGACGATGCTCTTGAGTACCAGGGTGACCAGCGCCAGCCCGGCCAGCAGGGATGCCACCGCGAAGGCCGCCACGAAGTTGTATTCATTGTAAAGGACTTCGACCTGCAGCGGCAGCGTATTGGTTTCGCCGCGGATATGGCCGGATACGACCGAGACCGCCCCGAATTCGCCCATGGCGCGGGCATTACAGAGAATGATCCCGTACATCAGTCCCCATTTGATATTGGGCAGCGTCACCCGGCGGAAGGTCTGCCAGCCGCTCGCGCCAAGGCTGAGCGCGGCCTGTTCCTCATCCGTGCCCTGTTCGCTCATCAGCGGGATCAGTTCGCGGGCGATAAACGGGAAAGTCACAAATATGGTCGCCAGGACAATTCCCGGAACGGCGAAGATAATTTGAATGTCATGCTGAGCCAGCCACGGCCCGAGCCAGCCGTGCAGCCCGAAAAGAAGTACATAGATCAAGCCGGAAACTACCGGCGAGACCGCGAACGGCAGGTCAATCAGCGTAATAATCAGGCTCTTGCCTTTGAAGCGGAATTTAGCCAGCGCCCAGGACGCGGCCAGCCCGAAGACCAGATTGACCGGCACCGCGATGGCGGCGACCAGCAGCGTCAGCCGCAGCGCCGAAAGCGCATCTTTCTCGGTAATGCTGGCCCACCACAGCGACAGTCCGGCGCTGAATGCTTCCTTAAGCACGATTATCAGCGGCATGATCACAAACATGAACAGAAAACCGAGCGCGATGACCGTGATGGCCATATTGACAATCAGCGGCGGGTTCAGCCCCGGACGTTTATCGGTTGATTTGAGTATATTTATGAACATAGCCTACCTTACTAAATGTTTTCCGCTCCAGCTCTGGAACAGGTTGATCAGCAGAATCAGCGCCAGTGAAACCACCAGCATGGCAACGGCAATCGCGGTTGCTCCGGCGTAGTCATACTGCTCCAGTTTGGTGATAATCAGCAGCGACGTGATTTCCGTTTTCATCGGCATATTGCCGGCAATGAATATCACCGAACCATATTCTCCCACCGCTCTGGCAAATGCCAGCGTGAAACCGGTAATTATCGGCGGCATCAGCAGCGGTAAAATCACTTTGGTGAGAGTCTGTGTGCGTGAAGCGCCAAGGCTGGATGCCGCCTCCTCCAGCTCCCTGTCCATTTCCTCCAGCGCCGGCTGCACCGTCCGGATCACAAACGGCAGTCCGATAAAGATCAGCGCCACTGTAATTCCCAGTTGAGTGAACGCTACTTTTATTCCGATGGACTGGAGAAATATCCCCAGTTTACCGTTCGGTGAATAAAGCATGGCCAGAGCAATCCCGCTGACCGCGGTCGGCAGGGCGAACGGCAGATCTACAATCGCGTCAATCACGCGTTTTCCGGGAAATCTGATCCTTACCAGAAACCACGCGACAATCGTGCCGAAAACCACGTTTACCGCCGCCGCCGCCAGCGAAGCGCCGAATGTCAGCTTGAAAGAAGCCAGAACTCGCGGATCCAGGATTGTCCTGAAAAATCCGCCGAAGCCGAGCTCGCTGCTTTTGACTACGAGCGCGCTCAGCGGCAGCAGGACGATCAGTCCCAGATAGAGCAGTGTATAGCCCAGCGACAAACCGAAGCCGGGCAGCACACTGGATTCTTTAAAGCGGAATGACATATTGCAACTTTCCTTATTTGTAACCGGGTTGATAGATCTGGTCGAAAATCCCGCCGTCGGCGAAATGAGCTTTCTGAGCTTTCTGCCAGCCGCCGAATACTTTATCTATGGTGAAAAGTTTCGTCTGGGTGAATCTGGCAATGTCCGCAGGGTCAGCCTTTTCCGGATAGACCGGGCGGTAGAAGTTCCTGGCTGCCAGTTTCTGGGCTTCCGGGCTGTATAAGTACTTGAGATAGGCCTCAGCAACCTTTCTGGTGCCGCGTTTGTCAACGACGACGTCTACTACCGCAACCGGCGGTTCAGCCAGAATGCTTATCGGCGGAACTACAATATCGAATTTATCCGCACCGAGTTGATTTACCGACAGAAAGGCTTCATTCTCCCAGGCCAGCAGCACATCGCCGATGCCGCGCTGGGCAAACGTTGTCGTCGCGCCGCGGGCGCCTGAATCAAGCACCGGAACGTGCTTATAGAGTTCCGCGATAAATTCTTTGGCCTTCTTTTCCGCCACTCTGACTTCTTCCGCCTTGTCCGGATCATTTATCTTCTTCAGATCGCCCAGTTCCCGGTTTAAAACATATCCCCATGCCGCCAGATGGTTCCAGCGGGCTCCGCCTGATGTTTTGGGGTTCGGAGTAATTACCTCCACGCCGGGTTTAATCAGATCGTTCCAGTTTTTAATGCCTTTGGGATTACCTTTTCTTACCAGAAAAACAATGGTTGATGTGTAAGGCGAACTGTTCTGCGGCAGATTCTGCTGCCAGTTTTGCGGGAGCAACCTGGATTTGGCGCTGATCTCGTCAATGTCATACGCGAGCGCCAGAGTGACGACATCCGCTTTCAGTCCGTCAATCACAGCCCGTGCCTGTTTGCCGGAACCGCCGTGAGACTGCCGGATATTGACTTTTCTGCCGGTTTCTTTTTCCCAGTACTTGGCAAACAGTTCATTATAGTCACGGTATAATTCACGGGTAGGATCGTAAGATACATTCAGGATTTCATCCGTTCCGGCAGCATTTGCCAGGAATGGAATGCTTGAAAATAACAAC
>CAIMFA010000950.1 GCA_903840185.1 uncultured Lentisphaeria bacterium
CGCAGCTTCGCTGGAATTTGAACGCGCCGCCGACCTGCGCGACAAAATAAAAGTCATCTCCAAAGACCGTTTTGTCAAATAGTTAAGTTGACAAGCGAGACAAGCGAGACAAGCGAGACAAGCGAGTGGTTGGGCCTGTCCATATCGTCCATACAGTCCATGTCGTCCATAATTTCTTTGTGGTTAATTTATGTTTTTGCGAATGGATGGATGTCGCTTTCGGTAAGGCCGACCGTGCGGATGAAATATTCCAGTTCATGAATGCGCCCCAACCGCTCAATGGTATGGGAATCGCTGCCGAAAACGAATTTGCAGCCGGCCTGTTTTGCCAGTGAAAGCACTCTGACCGGAGTGTCAAGATTGAAAAACCGGTTTTTGACCGGGTCGCGCAGAAAACTGACGTTTATTTCCAGCGCGACTCCGCTTTCCGCCGCGACATGGAAACTGTCCAGAAATTCATTATCCGTAATTGCGGCGATGATTGCATCGTAACGTTCGATGTAACCGAGCGGGAAGCAGGGATGAGCCAGAATCGTCGCCAGTCTGCATTGGGCTCCGGCGCGGAAGAATTTCAGCATGTGCGCGGCGACATCGCGATTGGAATCAGTCGGCGGCTGCTCGACAAAGCCTTTGAAATGGAAATGGTCGGTGGCCAGGACAACGAAATCCAGCGATTCCGCCAGCGCCGGCAGTATCCCGAATTTGCCGGGCGCGATCATTTCGGCTTCGCAGCCGATATAGATTTTCACTCCGTCCGGATTGACGCCATGCAGTTTTTCCTTGAGCAGATCAATCTGTTTTTCCGTCTGCGGAAGATAAAACTCGTGCGGCGTATATTCAGGATTGGCCCACAAATGGTCGGTGAAGCCGATTCGTTCGATGCCCAGTTTTTTCACGACTGGAATAATATTTGCCGGCTGCTGGCGTTCATCCGAGCAGCAGCGTGAAATACAGGTATGGACATGGAAATCATGATTGATTTTTAACATTGTGCCTTTATAATGCGTAAAAAGTTAGTATTTTAATATTTGAGGTAAGTTCAAAAATATTATAGTACTTTTGCAATTATCTCGTTTAAGAATTTTAGCCGGGATTTCCGGCAATTCAAACTATTAAAGTGCTTTTGTAATATATTTTGTAATGGCTTCTAAACTGTGAGACTGGATTTATGCGCGCTGAAAATTTTGATAATTTCGGACCGGATGCGATGATTGACGCGGTTGAAACCGCGCTGGGCAAACCCATGAGCGGACTTGCGGCGCCGCTGCCCAGCTATATCAACCGGGTGTATGAATTGCAGACCGTTGCAAAAGAGCGGATAATTGCCAAGTTCTACCGCCCCGGCCGCTGGAACAGAGAAGCGATTGAAGAGGAGCATTGTTTTGTGCTGGACTGCGCGGCGGATGAAATTCCGGTTATTGCGCCCATGATTCAGGCTGACGGGAATACTCTCGGCGAAACCGGCGACGGGATATTTTTCGTGCTGTATCCGAAACGGTTCGGCCGCGAGATAGAAATCATTGACGATGACGGCTGGCGGCGGCTTGGCATGGTCATTGCCCGGATTCACATGGCCGGCGCCAGGCGCAAGGCCACTGCCAGAACACTGCTGCATCCGCTGAAAACCACCGCGGTTGAAGTTGATCATCTGCTGGCAGGCGGATTTGTCACTTCCGCTTATCGGGACCAGTTCAAAAACGTTGCCGGACGTCTGCTCGATGTGATCGGCGGGATGTTTGAGGACAGGGAATATATCCGGATCCACGGGGACTGCCATCGCGGCAATATTCTGGAACGCCCGGAGGAAGGCCTGATGATAATCGATTTTGATGATATGATGGTCGGACCGCCGGTTCAGGACTTATGGCTGCTGCTGCCGGAGCATATCCAGAAATGCCGCTATGAAATGTCGCTGATCCTGGATGGATATTGCCAGATGCGGGATTTTGACGATGATTCGCTGCTGCTGATCGAGCCGTTGCGGGCGATGCGGATTATTTATTTTCTTGACTGGTGCAGCCGGCAGATCGGTGATTTTAAATTTCAGAACAATTTTCCGGATTGGGGCAACGATGCTTTCTGGCGGCGCGAGGTCGCAGATCTTAATTCCCAGTTAAGTATAATCCGCGCGGTTGAAAATTTAAAATAGATTGCGAATATTTTGAGAATTGGTTCGTATTCTGAGAGGCTGCCGATACCGGGGTATCGAAGGCCTCGAAGAGTGCGAATCCAAACTCGAAAGCTCGCAATCCCGCAGGAGCGGGACGATTGTCTTGCGGCTGTCTTTTTCCGTTCC
>CAIMFA010000951.1 GCA_903840185.1 uncultured Lentisphaeria bacterium
AGGCATCTTTTCGGCTGAAATGCTGAAAAAGATTTTTTCCGCTAATAACCGGCCGACCGCCATCTTCTGTCTTTATGACGACATGGCGCTGCATCTGATGACGGTACTGCTGTCTATCGGCATCCGGATTCCGGAAGATGTATCCATCACCGGATATGGCAATATGAGCTACGGAACCAGATGCGTCCCCGCACTTACAACCGTTGAAGAGCAGCTGGAAAATATCGGACGGCAATCGGTTGAACTCCTTCTCGGTGAAGTCAAAGGTAAAAGTTTGAACAGCGCGCGCGAAGAAATGCTGACATTGGGAGAAGTGAAGCTGATTGTGCGCAACTCAACGCGGGCAAATCGCGCCTGCGATGGACAATAAAAAAGGAACAGGAGAGATGATTTACCACAGAGCGCACAGAGAACACGGAGGGAAAGCCAGCACTCAGCGTATAACTGCGAAGTCCGCAGTCATACGCTGACTTCCATGTATCCTCTGGAATTCAACTCTCTGAGAACTCAGTGTTCTCTGTGTTGAAAAATGGATTTTTCGTGGTTAATAATGAGTTTTTAAAACTAACAGGGAAAGGGGTGCAGAATGAAAAACAACATGTTCCGGCAGACAAGTCGAAAAACGTCAATGAATGTGAGTAAAGGTTGCAAGTCGTTTAGTTTCACGCTCATTGAACTCCTCATCGTGATCGCCATCATCGCAATTTTGGCTGGAATGCTGCTGCCGGCGCTGAATAAAGCTAGAATGAAGGCAAAGACCATGAAGTGTCTAAGCAACATGAAACAAATCGGAAGCGCGATGTTTGGTTATCTTGACGACAATAAAGATACATTCCATCCAGCGGCTCTTAACTACTCTACCAACCCTGATGCTTGGTGGCCGGGTCTGTATCTTCGTTATCTTGCTTTGGATAAGAAAAATACATATGCAAACAAGTATTCTTCCAATGGTATTTTTGCCTGTCCTACTCAAGTGCTATGGGATGGGAACACGAATTGCCGTTACGTTAGTTACGGGTATAACGCATATTTGTTCGGCAGCAATGACTATACGCCTGTGGCAGGATTGGGCAAGCCAACACCGCAAAATGCGATCAAGACTGGCATGATCAAAAGTCCAAGCAAGCAACTGACTCACGTTGAGACCTGGAATACTAACAATGGCGGCAGCAGCGTATGCCGTCTTGATTACTATACATTTATTTGTATGCGTCATAACCAAAGCGCCAATGTTCTTTACGCGGATGGGCATGCCAGTTCCGAATCCTTCCGCTTTTTGCTATATATGGACATGACCACTTATCCGATCAATGCTAACGCCCAAAACAAACCGTATGTTGTAAGAGCAGTTCCTCAGAGTGATATAACTTTTGATTTTTCGCCATACCGATAAATGATATGGTATGAAGACATATAAATAAAGGAATTGAATAAAGTGACTTGTCAAAAAGATAGGGAAAGACTGCGGAAACTAGCGGCAGAATACACTGGAATAGTCAACTCTGCCGAAATGAACAAGCGTAGGGAAATATGGCGCTTGAGCAACCGTCTGATGGAACGGACCGTCCCGTTTGTAATTGAGGACAACGGGACATTTTTTAGCGACTTGATGCCGGTATGTGAATGCGAAGGCGAGTTTGAAAAAGGGATTGAACAATACCTGCTCAGCGTGATATGCAATTACGAACTTATTCCCGATGACAGAATATATACGCCTTATGTACCGATTGGATGGACGATTCACAGACCGTCCCTGTGTTCAGGATTTGAAATCACACGAGCCAAAGACAACAGCGGCAGGGAGCTAGGCTATGAGACAAATAGGCCACTCGCTGATTTGGGAAACAGCCTGCACCTGTTGGAACGAGTGGAATTCAATATTGACAGAGACGACACCTACCGCAAAGTCGAAATTCTGGAAAATATATTTGGCGATTTACTTCCTGTCAGACTAGTATGCGATACAATTGGGGTAGGCCGCGGCATGACCTATAAAGCGGTCGAGTGGATTGGAATGGAAAACTTTTATATGGCGATGATTGACCAACCAGAGAATGTCCATCGGTTTTTCGATTTTGTTTCTACTGAAGCACTTGATTTTCTTAACTGGCTGAAGAATGAAAGTCTCATCAGGCCGAATCACGGCGAATTCGAATGCGGTTCCGGCAGTACGGGTTATACTGATGAATTGCCCCGGAGAAAAATTCCAGATGGTGGACAGTGGCTGCCGGAAGACTGCTGGGTCGCGACAGAAGCCCAAGAGGCAGTAGGAATTTCGAATGAGATGTTTGCGGAATTTATTTTCCCATATCTGAAAAGGATATCTCAAAATTTCGGACTTGTTTATTACGGGTGCTGCGAACCTGTTCATACA
>CAIMFA010000952.1 GCA_903840185.1 uncultured Lentisphaeria bacterium
ACGCCGTTCCCGCCGTTCGCCGACATGAGTTTTTCCAGTTATCCGTTTGGGCATTGCTCATACTCCTTTTTTTAAGTGTACGTATTTAGTATAATACGTACACTTGAAAAAAGCAAGAAAAAAAGCACGATTTGGGTAAAGAATCGTGCTTTTTTTAACAATTTTAGCTTAAAGTGTGCGCTTTATCCAATTTTCAGGGGCGTCAATCCGCAAATCCGTCAAATGCGACCTGCAATTGATTGCAAATCACGCCTGTCTGCCTAACTGTCCGATGCAGAGTTATCATCAGAACGGTTTTGCTCATGCCTCGGACAACTCTGATGTTTTGTTTATCGATTACTGCTTTCTGCGCTGTTCCCGGAAAAGACTGGAGGATACTTCACTGTTCATCAAGGCCGGCTGGATACGTCCCGAGGATCTGGGTGTTTACGAGGAGCTGGGTTATACGACATTCAAACTGCTGGAAAGAGGCATTCCGTCTTCCGAACTGCTGAAAAGAGTTAAGGCCTACAGCGGGAGACAATCTCCTGAAAATCTCGCCGACCTGATTCTCTCCTGCGGATTCGCCGAATCTCAGAAGAAGGAACGCTTCTGGGCATTGCGGAATTTTATCAAGCCGTGGCAGGCAAATCCGTTCAAACTTATAAAACTGTTTGAGCTGGCACGTCATCAGGGCATGAGTTTTCCCAGGCTGGAAAGTAATATTAAAATTGATTCACGGCAGATCCCCGCGGACTTTATTGACGGTTTCCGGAAGCGCGACTGCATGATGTTGAACTGCAAAGAATGTGGCTACTGCGAGAAAATAGCCGGCAATGCAGTTTCAGTTTCGCCGTCTTTCCGGGAGGAATCCCTTAAGCGTTATGCCGATATCGAAGATTCTCTTGCAACCGGAGGGCTCTGGGGTGTTTGAAAAAAGATCAATGCAGCAGGAGTTTCTGGACAGTCCGGACTGTGATCCGGAGCTTGCCGCGGAGAGTTATCGTTTTATGGAGAAAGTAAACCGCTTTTTCGGGGGAGCCGGGAATGTCCGCCGTTTTATTGAAAAAGAGGCGGCGGACTGCAAATCGTCTTCGCCGCTCCGAATACTGGACATCGGTTCCGGCAGCTGTGATATTCCGGTTGCAATCAGCCGGTGGGCGCGCGGCAGAGGTATTCCAGTTAAATTCACCTGTCTTGAGATTTTCGACAGTGCGGTAAAAATAGCCCGCGCTAAAATCGCGGAATCGGGAGAAACTTCAGTGGAGCTGATTCAGGAGGATGTTTTTACACATTTTCCCGAACATCCGTATGATTATGCCGTGGCGTCCATGTGCTTTCATCATTTTGAAGACGAAAAGATTCTTGAACTTATGGGGCGTCTTCGGACATTTGTAAAACGAGGCGTTTTGATCAACGATCTGCACCGGTCGCCGCTGACATGGCTTGGCGCCGTTCCACTTACGGTCTTCTCGCA
This sequence comes from uncultured Lentisphaeria bacterium, assembly GCA_903840185.1. Taxonomy (GTDB): domain Bacteria; phylum Verrucomicrobiota; class Lentisphaeria; order Victivallales; family Victivallaceae; genus CAIPAT01. The sequence goes on from CAIMFA010000952.1 coordinate 1,457, forward strand.
TGAAGGCGTAAAGCACGACAGCAGACTGTCCATCCGGCGCGGGTTTAAAATCCGTGAACTGCGTAAACTGCTGATGCGGCTTGACGATGTTGCCGTTTCAGTGAAACCGGCATGGCTGTTTCGTGTTTCCGCGACAGTCAGATTCGGGAAAGGCTGATTACTGTGAAGATTAAAATTTGCGGACTGGGTACTGCAAACCCGGATCTGTATATGACTCAACAGGAGATGCTGGATTACTTCATTGAGAAATTCACTCTTTCCGGCGGAGAAAAGAAATTATATGAACGCATCATGACCAGCGGCAGCATAAAAGGGCGTTATCTGGGAATGGAATCAAGTGACGAGATGATCAACGCGGATCCTGAATTTCTGCTTGCGCGATTCCTCAAATACGGGCGGTCAACTGCCGCCGCCGCCGCCCGCAGGGCAATGTCCGCGGCGGCGGTCGCGCCGGAGGACATCGAAGGTCTTGTGGTTAATACCTGTACCGGCTATCTGTGTCCGGGACTTTCTTCATATCTGGCGGAAGAACTCGGATTGAGAAAATCAACCCATGTAATGGACCTGATGGGAATGGGTTGCGGCGGCGCCGTGCCGAACCTGGAATGCGCGTCCGGGATGATTGCGCGAAGAGGAAAGGGGCCGGTGCTGAGTATTGCCGTGGAAATCTGCTCGGCAACATTTTTCCCTGGCCATGAACCTGAATTGATTGTCAGCAACTGCATTTTCGGTGATGGAGCCGCGGCTGCAGTCGTTGATTCGGCGGATAAAAAAAGTCCAAATAAAGCAGTCAGTATTCTTGATTTTGAATCCGGTATTTTCCCGGAATACCGTGAGGAACTGCGCTACAGAAACGATGGAGGACTGCTGCGTAATTTTCTCAGTACGCGGGTTCCGGTTATTGGTGCGCGTACGGTTGCTGAAGTGGCGTCCCGTCTGCTTGCGCGGAATGGCCTTGCCAGGAATGATATTGACTGGTGGGCGATTCATCCCGGCGGTACTCTGGTTCTGGCGCAGGTGGCGAAAAAAATGGGACTGGACGAAAAAGCGATGCGCTTCTCATACGATACCTTTGAGAATTACGGCAACATGTCGTCTCCGTCGGTGCTCTTTGTTCTAAAAAACATATTGGAAAACGGGCATCCAGAACCAGGCCAGAAAGGCCTGCTGCTTGCTTTCGGAGCCGGCTTTTCCGCATTCGCCGCGCTGGTCGAATTTTGAGAAAACCGCCAGTCCCGCGATTTTGCTTTCAATCAGTGAAAATGTCTTTATGTTTCCAGCAGAATCGCCATTTTAAAGCGGCCGGGTTTTACCGTGGCGACGCCATCAACTAAGGTGACACTCCGGTTGCTCATCAGCTCGGTTAATTTCGCGCTGCCTGGCAGCAGTTCCGGACTGAATCTCAGCTTCGCCGTGCAATCATCGCCGGGGAAAAAGAGATAAGTGACCAGTCTGCCTTTTGAACGGCCGCTCTTTACATAAATGAATTCGTCCCGGGTCGGTGCCGGACTGAGTACCTCAATTGCCGGTTTTACTCCGGCCAGGGTGGATATTTTTTGAATAAAGGCTTCAAAATTCGGATTGCGTTTTTCCAGGTAGGGATTGCCGAAATAGCTGCCTAAATAGACGATTCCGCCCTGTCCAACCTTGAATTCAGCCGCCAGCGTTTGACCTTCAAAGGTACTGAAAACCTGTGTTGGAACATTATCCGACGCTTCCAATGGCGTAATCCACTGCTCAATATCGAGCGACAATTCTCCATCCAGTTTCAGCGAAATCTTTGCTGTTTCTAAATTGCGCCGCCCGGCTTCCACAATGCCGAACCGAGCGAGGAAACGATCTTCCGGGTAGCGGTAGAACCCTTCGCGACCGAACGCGCCGCATTCCGATTCAACCAGCAGCGTGCCGCCATTCTGAACAAACGCGGTCAGCCGCTCTGTCTGGTAATCGTTCAGCACAATCGAACGCGGCAGAATAATCAGCTTCAGATGCTGCAAATCATTCAAATGCTGTTCTTCCAGGAAACAGTAGGGAATCGACTGGCGTACCAGCGAACGGGCGTAACCGTTGATGGCGTCGCCCATGCGTTTGCCGTCGGCCTCCTGCGCCCACGCCAGATAATAATTCTGCGGTGTGAACAGAATCCCGATTTCGGCGCTGTCCGGAGTGTAGTGGGTGAAAATTTCCGCTTTTTCCGCCAGCAGTTTTCCTGTGAACTTCATCGCTTCAAGCCGCTGCGGAGCAAGACCGTCGCGGCCGGCGAGACCGAAGCCGGCCGATTCCCGGCCGAAAACCTCATCGCGCCAGCACCAGAATAGAATCGTATCCGCCCCGCAGGCCAGACCGTTCCATATCCAGCGCTGCTGCGGCGCGGCCTCCACTTTGCCGTAGATATTGAATCCGACAGCCGCCCGTCCGCCTTGGACTTCACTCAGCCAGACCCGTTTCCCGTTGGCTGCGGATTTGACCATTTCCACCCGGCTGCCGAACTCGGCGTCGTCTATTCCCTGCCATTGCGGAAAACTGGAGCAGCCGATGCCGTCGAGCGTTTCCGCCAGCGCCCAGTCGTTGCCGCGGTCTACAGGATAATCTTTGGCCCAGCCGCGATAATCCGCGCTGGGGCAGGCTCCGTGAGCGGTCACCGGATGCACCCGGTCAACCGCCTTCATCACGGCGTAGCGTTGAGCGGCGTGACGGTTGGCGCGTTCGGTGATGAAGTGCTGCCAGGCCATCATTTCAGTATACGGACGATCCGGCATTTTGCCCGGCGCCACGTCCTCCCAGCATATGTAGCGGCGTTTCCAGGCGGTATTCAGCCCTTCAAGTCCGCCATATTGCTGATCGAGCCACAAATGAAATTCCCTGATGGTATGCGGGCAGAAACAGACCAGATTATCCGCCTGCACGTTCCAGCGCAGTTCGTTCCAGACGTCCCAGCCGTGTAGATGCTCAAGCCCGGCGTAACGTTCGCCGGTTTTACGGATGAATTGCGCCATGCGTTCCCACACCTGCGGATTGTCGGTGCAGCCGCCGGGTGTGAGCCCGAAGTTGCACTCGCAGCGCAAACTGGAAATGACTTTATTGCCGAGGTGGTCGATCATTTCACTGCCGGGAACAATCCGGTGAATCCAGTGCGGTTGAATCTCCGCAATGGTTGAAAGCACCACTTTCAGTTTATTTTTTGCCGCAACTTCAATTAAGCGGTCATAATCGTCATAGTTGAAGTGGTCAGGCCGGGACTCGACCCAGGCCCAGAGGACCCAGAGCTGCACGGTATCCAGACCCGACTCTTTGATGGTCTTAAAATCATTTTCCCAGTATTTGGATTCGGGAAACGGCGCGCGATAGTATTGTACTCCAAGATTCATGTTTTCAGCTTCTTATGTTAATGTTTTGAGTTTTCGTTATAACCCCTTTGCGGTTCCGCTTACGGGGTATTCCGGATATTGAGTTTCCTGGTGATAATATGCGGGTCCAGACCGGCCGGACTGCAATTCTTTTCGACCGCAAAAACTGCGGCGGCTCCTGCTATCTGTCCGGTCGTCATCCAGACCGGTTCCATCCTCAGCACCGACATTGCGATATGCGTACATGACATCGCCACCGGTACAATCAGATTGTCAAAGTTCACAGGAAGGAGCGCGCCATAAGGGATCTGCCCCGGCTGCGCCGGACCTTTATCTTTTGCCGGATACCAGAGGACGCCTTCGGCGAAACTGTCCCTGGAATATCTTCTGTCGTGGCAGGGAT
>CAIMFA010000953.1 GCA_903840185.1 uncultured Lentisphaeria bacterium
GGTCCTATGGGTCCTATGGGACTTATGGGGCCTATGTTAGTAGCTTTCCGTAATTCCCATTACTCACAGTATTCACAGTATTCTCAGCATTACAGCAGCCCGATGCAGATTCTGCCGGCTAGTACCGCCGCGTCCTCGGCTTCAAAAACCCGCTTTACCGATGCATCGAACAGCACTTCCGCCTCAGCCGGAAATTCATCATCGCCGAGGCGGTAAATCAGCGTGATGCCGAGTGCGCCCAGCGCATGAATTTCAGCGGAAAAATCGCCGAAATTACGCGGCGACCAGTCGAAGCGGTTTAGATTTTTTTTCAATTGGTCAAGGTCATTGCCGAAACGTCCGACCAGCGGAACCACGGTTCTGGACAGAAACGGCTGATAATAGAATTGTCCTCCGGTAAAATCCCGGAATGAGATCAGTTCTCCGGCCGGCTTCACCGGCAGTTCGCAGCGCAGATAATGCAGCGCCAGCAGCCGGTCAGCCGGTTTGGCATCCTTCCCGTCTGCGGCGATCTTCAAGCTGAAACAGGCGGTATTGAGCAGCATATCTTTGCCGAACACCCGCATTCTGATATTCGCATCATCCGCCATGTCCAGTCCAAGCAACCGCGCTCTGGCTTTCATGTCAGCACTTTCAAGCTGTCTGACCGCCAGTTCAATAGCTTCGTTTATTCCATCTATTTTTGACATAGTATTAAAATCCAGAATTCAGGAGTCAGGAGTCAGAATGAAAACGTAAAACCAGAAGTCAGGAGTCAGAATAGAACCATAATTCTTAAATCCTGCAAATTCCTTACAGTCTGTTTTCATCTATTCATACTGCTTTTGCTCTCTCTTTTCCAGTTTTATTCTTTAACTTTTTTTGTTATTATTCTGCGCCATTCTGGCTGTTCAATTCAGTATTCTGTCTTCAGGATTTATTCTGACTCCTGTACCTTTATTTTGAATATATCGTGCCCCCGGCGCTCAATCTTGAATCCGGAGAACCCGGTTATGACGGAGCATAACCCTCCATCGCCTACCAAGCTACACCCAAATGAACTCATTTCAAAACCCAATATCCAACACTCAATTTCCAACCGGGGGAGAACTGGATCAAACTTGGACATTGGATATTCCGTGTTGGTTATTGGATATTCTCCCCCCGGCTGTTCATTCTGACTCATGACTCCTGAATTCTGTCCTCACTGCTTACTCATTTTATCGCGCACTGAGGGGAACAGGTCAATATCGGTATGCGGCAGAAACAACGCGCTGGTGTATTGATTCATGTATTGCGGGTCACTGCTCAAATCAATATAGGTCATGCGCGACGCTGCTTCCAGCTGCCGTTCCCGGAATTCCTGGGATACCAGCACCATATGGCTGCCGGTCAGCGACGAATTGCCGATATATTTGAATTTGCCGCGCTCGACATCCGGCAGCAGCCCGATGGCAATAGCCATTTCCAGATCAAGAAAACGCCCGAAGCCGCCGGCGATATAGATATTGGTCAAATCCCCGAAAGTCATATCAAGCTGTTTGAGAATCAGAGCGCAAGCCGAATAAATGGCGGCCTTGGTGCGGATGATATTTTCAAAATCCACTTCGCTGATGGTGATTTCCACGCCGTTTTCGCCTTCGGAGGCCGGAACTATCACATAAGCGGCAAAACGTCCATCCACTTTTATTACATCGCAGGGCTTTGAGCGGTTGAGTTTGCCGGCTGGATCAATCCATCCGGTCAGCAGCAGATTCGCGATAAGCGAGATCATCCCGGAGCCGCAGATACCTTTAGGCTTCACGCCGCCGATGGTCTGGTAGCCTGCCGCGCCGGTTGCGGGGTCTATCTGCACGCCTTCAATCGCGCCGAGCGCGGCGCGCATGCCGTATTTGATGCCGCCGCCTTCAAAAGCCGGCCCCGCCGAGCAGGCGCAAGTCATCATAAATTCACTGTTGCCGATAACGATTTCGCCGTTGGTGCCGATATCAATAAACAAACTCATGCCGGAACTTCCGGCAACCAGTTCAGTACACAGAATTCCGGCGGTAATATCGCCGCCGACATAGCTGCCGACATTGGGTGAAAGATAGACCCAGGATTGCGGATTTATTTTGATCCCGACTTCTTCAGCGGTGAGATAAGGCGACTGCATGATCGTGGGAGTATAAGGTTCAAGCCGGATATATTCCGGGTTCAGCCCCAGCAGCAGATGATTCATCGTGGTATTGCCGGAAATAACCGCATTGCAGATATCTTCAACGGCCACGCCGTACATTTTAATCAGCCGTTCAATCAGCCGGTTGATTGTCCGCAGCACTTTTTCCCGGAGTTCATTCAGATGACCCGGCTTGGCGGCGTAATTGATGCGGCTGATAACGTCAAGGCCGCAGGCAATCTGTTCGTTGTAGTCCGTCAAAGTGCCGACCGCTCTAGCCTCCGGCAGATAGACCAGTTGAACCGCCACGGTGGTCGTGCCGATATCGACGGCAATCCCGTAATGGTCCTGGGTGCGGTTGCCGCTTTCAATCCCGATTACATGATACTGTTCCGATTCCCTGACCAGCGTCACGGTTACATTGCCGTCATCCCGGCGGATGGCGTCGGCCACGGTCCGCAGCACCGGCAGCGGATAGATAATTTTTTTGGGCCCCCAGAACTGCTGGATGGCACGGGTCAGGCGGTCGAGGTCGGACAGGCCGTCGCCCATTTCAGGGGCGGCTACTTTCACCATCCATTTAACGGCGAGCGGGTCGTACTGCCAGTGTCCGGGAAAAAGTTCCTGGCGGACCAGCCTGGCGTCTTCTTCGGCGGAAGTGAACTTCCCGCCCTTGCGGGCAATCAGTTCAGGGATTTCAACCGTAAGCGGCGAACCGGTAATTTTAGTTTTACAGGCCAGCACGAAACCGTCGGCCAGTTCCTCAGCCGTCAACACGCCGAGGCTGCTGGAATCAACATTGCCGGAAGCGATCCTGACCAGACATTTGCCGCAGGTGCCTTTGCCGCCGCACGGGGCGTCAATGTCGATCCCGGCCTTCCTGGCACTTTCCAGCAAGTTGGAGCCGGGAGCGGCTTCAATGGTCTTTCCTGATGGCTGAAATGTAATTACCGGCATTTTTTCACTCTTTTAATTAACCACAAAGACACAAAGAAATCCATTTTCACCACAGAGGGCACAGAGAACACAGAGTAAAAACAGTAGTCAGCGAATTAATGCGGGGGGAATACCCGCCATAATTCGCTGACTGATTTTTTTCGTGCTTTTCGTGGTTAAACACGTTTTCCCTGGTTCCCAACTTCATGTCCTTCATGGTGAAACGGGTTTTCTTATCCTGTATATCCTGTCTATCCCTGTTAAAATTCAAATTACAATAGAAATTAACTGGCTGCGCCAGAATGTTTCCTGTCAGGCGCTCCGGCCTGACTTTGAACTGCGGCACCCCTGCGCCGCTTTGTTTTTCCGCCCTGTTTTTGTATCTCTGTCCACTGTCCTGATTCTATCCTGAATCCAAAGCGAAGCAGGGGCTTCGCACTCCAAAGATTGTTTCACAATCATAAAGAACCTAAAATTCAAATTCCTGTATGATCAATTTACAGCCGGAGCGGATTTACTTCAAATGTTGAGCGAATCTGGCTTTGACAAAACTTTCGATATCGCCTGCTTCCTGAGTACCGACAATCACTTTCCAGCCCGGCATGTTTTCTTCAAGTTCGCCGCTGATCTGGGCGACATATCCGGGAATGACGATCTCGCGGGTGTTAACCTGATTGTCCAGTCCGATTTCCTTGCAGAATTTGCCGATCGAGGCGCCGGAGAATTTACCTGCGGCCCAGGCGGTCAGCACGCTCATGCCTTCGCATTCAGGAATCACCAGCCATGCGCTCAGGCCGCTGTTCTCGATTTCTCCGGATACAATAAAGTAGGTGAGCGAAAAGTTGGTGGTGACGAATACCGGAGAATCTTTGGTCGGTTCGCCGATCGCATAGAGCTTCGGTTCGACCTGAATCGGTTTCTGCGGGTCGGTATAGATATTCTGGCGCAATGCCATCAATCCGGCCAGTTGCGCCTTGTTGAATTCAGGCAGCACGCAAATTCCGCCGAATTTGGTGATCTCGGTGATCGCGGCCACTGAAGCATCCATGACGTCGCCGGATTTTATGAAATTGATGCTGGCGTAGCCCAGCGGTTTATAGGCAGTCTTCAGCGCGGCTTTACGGGCAATCGAATTCGCCTGGAACTGTTCCGCCAGTGAACTAGTCTGGAACTGGAGCACCAGATCATTGAAACCGTCTTCTTTCAACTTGCCAGTAAGAGCAACCAGCGCGTTTAAGTCGGGGGCGGTTACCAGCAATGCATGAGCATTGGCTTTGGCGATTTCGACCAGTTCAGCGGCATTTTCCGGGGTTGCCGGACCGATGAGGCTGTTGGAGCCTTTAACCGCGGCAGCGGCGGCGGCCAGCGCTTTAACATCACTGCTGTACAGGATGAGCGGACGTCCGGTTTTCTGCCACGCATTTTCAGCGGCGGCGGCCAGCGCTTCCGGCGCGGAAGCGTTATGGGTGATCGCGAGCATCTCCACGCGCAGCACTTCACCGACACGGGTAAGCTCGTACTTCGCAACGCTGTCAAGCGTCTGCTCTATGGCTTCCGCTGAATCCGCATCGTTGATATTGATGGCGAACACCGTCTGGTTGACAAAGGTCTTCTCATGGCGGTAGAGGCAGGTTTCCTCTCCGACTTTGACTTGTTTGTCCGCGCCGAAATAGACGCCTTTGACCGGCGGTTCGCTGGCGGCGCCCAGCACCGCTTTAGCTTCTTCTGAAGCGTAGGGGCATTCTGAAAGTTCAGCTTTGCCGGCCGCCAGTTTCATGGCGAATGCCAGACAGGTGTTTGAACCGCATTCTTTGCAATTAGTTTTGGGCAGCAGCTTCTGTATTTGAATACCAGTTAATTTGGCCATTTTTCAATCCTTTTCCTTTAATAGTTACTTGGTAACCCTGCCATCCATCAGCTCGAAAATCATTTTCTTAGTCTGCACGGCGGCTTCCGGATGGTACATTATCAGGATGTCGGCGCCGGCGTAGACCAGGCTGACCGCGGTGGTCAGTTCCCAGACCGCCGCGCGTTTGCCCAGATCGCCCCATTCCGGGAAGTCGCTTTCGGCAGCCTTGAACTCCTTGACCTTGGCGCATTCATAGCCCGGCGATACGATCATCGGCAGGGCCAGCATCTTGTCGCCGCCCAGTCCGGACTGACGGATGCGCTCCATTACGGAATAGGTATATTCAATCCCGTAGCCGGTGGCGCCGGTCATCGGGTCCATGACGATCTGTTCGCATTTGATGTCCATATTGCCCAGCAGAATATTCAACTGCTTGCCGATATTGACGTCAATCGGACTTTGCGCCACAATCGTATGGCCGTAAGCCATCGCCGCCCCGGCGATCGTGCGGTAGTTATCCTGTTCAACCCAGTTGAGCAGCAGGTTTTCCCCGGCGCAGGCCTGGGCCACGGCTTTCATGACTTCGTTGTTGCGTTCAAAATTGTTGTGTCCGGTGATAATCAGCGGAACATCAACCGCGCTCAGAACCGCCTTGACCAGTTCAACCGCCTGTTCAGGGGTGCGGTTGCCTTTTTCCGGATGGGTGCCGTCAAGCCTGACGCTGATCAAATCCGCGCCGTATTTGCTGACGCATATTTTTGCCATTTCCGCCGGATTTTCCAGCACGCTTCCGTAAATCTTACGCAGCACTTCCGGATATTTAGGATTGACCACATCGAATACTTCCATGGCAACCAGCGGACGGTTCGGCATTTCGCCTTCCCAGAAATGGAACGGCATGCATGACGCGCCGCCGATCTGATAAGTGCGTCCGCGTGAACCGCCTTCCGCTTTGGTCGCCCCGAGTTTTACGGTGCAGACCGGAACCTCGGCCTTGTCCACCGGCAGATTGAACGCCGTAACTTTGGACAGGCGTTCAGCCGCGGTCACTTTCGGTTTAGCGGGGACGGCAGGAGCTTTGACCGGCTCGGCAGACTCGGCAACCGCGATAGTCTCACCCAGGAATTTACTGCTCAGGGTATTGATGATATCCCGGACAATGTCCTGAGTGATCGCGGTCTTCAGTGAACCGGAAACTTCCGACTTCACCTGCTGTTTTATCTGTTCGATCAACTCCGGAGTGAGAGCTGTCGCGGTTCCGGCCGGTTCAGCTTTTACTTCCGCGTCAATCTTTTCTTTTATTTGGACTTGCGCGGGGGCAGCCGCCAACTGTTCCGAGGCTTCATCCGGTACCGCATACTCAGTCATATCTTTCATCTGCAACGCAGGATGTTTGACCTTTTCCATAAACGCTTTGATGTCATTGGGGTCGGTCGCCACGGTTTCATCGGCGATGCTGTCCATGAATCCGGGAATACCCTGTTCTTCAAAACGTTTGTCCAGGTCTTCCTTCAGCAGCGCTTTCAGTTCCTTCGGCATCCAGACCATGCGCCTAAGACCGCCTTCGGCAAAGAGGAATTTTTTAGAGGTCAGGAACACCTTGCCGCAGCCCATGAAACCGGGAGTCTGCAAACCGCCGCCGACATTGCCGGCCAGCGAGGAGAAGGTCATGCCGCTCGGGGTCTCGCCCAAAAATTCGCGGTTGACCGCCATTACGCCGTTGCATTCCGGCACATAGGCGCAGATCACTTCAAAGCAGCCGCAGCTGGTCATCGGACGGTCCATGATGGAATAGGCGCAGAAACTGTCCACGGACTTATGACTGTTGGAATAAACGTAATCGTTAATGCCTTTCCATACGCCTTTCACCGGATCAACGCATTCGCCTTTGAGAATCGGCTGGTTCGGCCCGGTTTCGTCAATTTCATAAGCGGCTTTGCCGTCAAGCCAGTTGTAAGCGCCGCAGAGGCCGAGACGTTCCGGAGTGATGATACAGACATGGTCCGGCGCGAATGACTGGCAGAGCAGGCAGGAATAGAATGTTTCGACGGAATCGTCAGTCATGGATTCAAGGCGTTTATTGCGTTCCTTGTAAACCTCGCGGGCAATCGCCACGCGCCGTTCGACTTCCTTCTCATCAGTCACCAGTGTGACTTTGACTTTATCCACGATCGCGGGATACTCGGAGAGGAATTTGGCATGGAGGATTTCGCCGTAGTGGCGCAGGCGCAGGCCGTTCTTAAATCCGGCCTTGGAAACACGGGTCCAGACGATGTCGCGCTGTCCCATGTGCCAGATGCCTTCCGCGCCGTTGACCAGATGGTGAATCTGGCGTTCAAGAATCGGTTCAAAGTCCGACTGCATCTTGCGTCCGGCCACTTCCACCCAGATTGCCAGCGGCATCGCGGTGCCTTCCGGAACCTGATCAATGTCGGGGCCGATGACTTCAATGTCGCCGTCGTTGATCTGGTCAAGCCCGACCGACGTGACAAATTCAAACGCCGTGGTGCGGTTGCCGCCGAATTCGCAGTGAACATCGCCTTTGCGGATACGCTCTCCTTCAAACGCGGGACCGTAAGCGACCGGAACCGGCACTTTGGTGATTTTAATTTTGCAGCCGCGGATTTCCAGCGCGCGCTCGACCATCTCAGCCGGTTTGACATTGGAAATAACGTGCTCATAAGTACAAATCCCGGTCGGCAGAATCTGCGGGATATCAGTGTCCGCGATTACGGGGAAGCCGTAGTTGATCGCGCCGGCCGCCATCGCATATTTCGCCGCAGTGACTTCACCGAAGGCCAGCACAAACGCAAAAATGCGGTTTTTATTATATCTCAGGTTGGCGGCGTAATCGCCGGGTTTGACCCCGCCGAATGAAAGCGCCGCGCGGCTCGGGAAACCCAGCACGAACGCGATTGAAGATACATCTTTGCCGAACGGCACCAGACGGGTTTCCCAGCCCAGCTGCACGCCTTCTTCAGCGAGCTGCTCGGCAAACTGTTTACCGTCGGTTTCGCCGGCCATAAAGACGTAAATATTCTTTTCCTGGAGTTCCTTGGCGATCTTCACGGCTATTTCGTTGGTCGGAGCGGCGCCGACGATTGCGGCGAAACCCGGAGCGGAACCGTCCACAAATTCAATGCCGCGTTCCCGCATAATCACGTCTGATGCGGCGCCAAGCCAGATACCGTTGACCGGAGCAGGCCCGATCAGGTAATTGCAGGCTTCGATGATTTCAGTCGCGAACAGGGCGGCCACCCCGGCGTCCATGGCTTTGCCCAGATATGGCAGCCACATCTTGTCGCTGGGACGGTCGGGCAGCAGGCTCTTGGTATACTGAAGCATGTCATGCAGATCGGAAAGCTTTTCCATTTTTCTGCCGGTAAAGGAATAGATTATCGGCAGATAATAAGCGGTATCGGGAAATCCCACACGGGTATCCGCACCTTTAGCCTTGATCGCTTCCGCAAGTTTTGCTTCCGCCTTGGCAACCCATTCAATGGCGCCGTCAATAGCGCTTGCACAAATTATTTTAGACATTGAGATTTCTCCTATCTTTCATATCCAGCAGTTTCCGCTCGGTCTTCTTGTTGATGCCCAGTGCTTCGCGGGCGGCATCGATGATTTCCATAATCTTCTCCACCGCCGCCATCGGATCGGGAATATAGTGGAAGCCGCCGCCGAAACGCTTGACGGCCTCTTCGCCCAGATATTTTGTAACGTTCTCCGAACCGCCGATATTGAACGGCTGTCCGAGGATCACGTCCACGCCGGAGGCGACAAAGTAGCAGCCGATGGCGACCGCTTTTTCGCTCATCCATTCGGGCGCGACGCCGACCGCCGGGACTTGCGCCAGCGAATCGCCCAGACCGCCTTCATAAACTATTTGAGTCGCGGCTTCCAGGATGCGGCTGTTGTCAACGCAGCTGCCCATGTGGAGCACCGGGGGAATACCTACTGTTTCGCAGATTTCACGCAAACCCGGACCGGCTTCCGCCAGCGCGGTTTCCGGAGTGAGTTTGCCGGCCTTGGCGGACGCTTGCGCGGCGCAGCCGGTCTGCAGAATCAGCACGTCGCGCTTGATCAGTTCTTTCGTCAGCGCATTGATATAGGAGTCTGTTTTGGTTTTAATATTATTGCAGCCGACAATCCCGACCACGCCCTTGATTCTGCCGGAAATGATCGCGTCGTTCAACGGACGGAACGAGCCGCGGAAAGTCCCGCCGAGCATGTATTTGATCGCTTCAACGCTGAATCCCGCAATCAGCGGTTCTTTAAATTTCGGAATCTGCACTTTCTGCGGATCGCGGTTTTTAAAGTTGTCAACCGCCCGCTTGATCAGGTCTTTCGCCGAATTGTAAGCATGGTCTTCGTCAAACGCGATGTGGGTGGCGCCGATAGTTTTGGCGATATCCGTGGTGGACACCACTTCGGTATGATAGGATTTGGCAACATTCGGCAGACTAGGCATTACGCACTGAACGTCCACCACCATCATTTCGACGGCGCCGGTGATGATCGCCAGTTCCTGCTGAAGGAAATTGCCGGCCACCTGGACGCCGCGGCGCATCAGGATTTCATTGGCGGTGCAGCAGAGTCCGGCCAGATTGACGCCTTCGGCTCCGGCTTTGGCGGCATATTCCCTGATTTCCGGATCGTGTATGGCGGCGGCCAGCATTTCCGACAGCGCGGGCTCATGGCCATGCACGATAATGTTTACTTTTTTCTCTTCCAGCACACCGAGATTGGCGCTGCTGCGCAGCGGTTCCGGAGTTCCGAACATGATATCTGAAACTTCGGTCGCGATGCGGGCGCCGCCCCAGCCGTCGGCCAGCGAGGTTTTAAACGCCATATCCAGCAGATTGCGGTAGTCATGGTCCACGCCCATGTGGGTGCGGTGCATTGACTCCACCACCATCCGGTCAACGCCCTGCGGCGCGATATTATATTTGCTCCATACCGCCCGGGTCTTTTCCGGGGCCAGTTCCAGAGTCTTCAAATCCTCTTCCTGGGAGGTGAATTCGGAGATGAACAGGTCAGCCAGTTCTAGCGCCAGCGCGTTCACGGCCTTGCCTTCCGTTTCCAGCCCGTATTCTTTGGCTATGCGGTAGAGCGCCTTCTCATCAGTGATCTTGAAATCTTTCTCTTTGCCTTCGGCAACTTTTTTGAAACGCAGGACAAGATGACGGCCGTGATCGGAGTGCGCGGCGGTGCCGGCTGCGACTTCGCGCAGAAAATTACGCGCGACGATGGTGTCGGCGTCAGCGCCGCAAACCCCGCGCTGTCCGTTCGGGGTTATTTTGCAGGGCCCCATATGACAAATCTTGCAGCAGATGCCCTGTGTCCCGAATTTACACGAAACACTCTGGGAATCCGCCCTTGTAAAACAGGTTTCGACGCAGTCCTTTTGAGACTTTTGAATAATCTCAATCGACGCCGGATCCGAAACCAGATCTTCCACCTTTTTAGGTTCTTTGGCCATGGATCATCTCCTTAAATTATCGTTGATATGTTAAAGTGTATTATATTCAAATTTCAAGCCGGCTTCCGGCCGGGCAGTCCCGCCTGTTCCAGCAGATCATCCACCAGTTTGACTATTTTATTGTCCGGCGATACATTCATGATATTGCCGCCCTTCTCCGCGATCTCCGCCAGTTCGCCGCAATCCGGCATGCCGATAATAAAATCAGCTTTTGTTATCTCCCTGAGCTCTTCGATCCGTTCCGGCAGTTCGTCGCGGCGGAGACGGTTCACGACAACCGCCAGTTTACCGTATTTAATATTCATCTCGCCGGTCATCTGATGCAGCCGCACAATAGTCTGCAAACCGCGGCTTGAAGGATCGGCCACCATCACCAGCAAATCCACGTTCTGGACGATCCGGCGCGAAAGGTTTTCCAGTCCGGCTTCATTGTCCAGTACAATATAAGGATAAACCTTGGAAACTTTTTCAATCGCATTTTTCAGCACGTTATTAGCGTAGCAGTAGCACCCTGCCCCCTCGGAGCGTCCCATGGCGATCAGATCAAAATCATCCGCCTCCACCAGACATTCGGCGATTTTAAACTCCATCCAGTCCTGTTTGGAAACGCCGGCGGACATCCCTTTGGCGGCAAATGTTTTCGCCTCTTCGCGAATAGCCCCGATTGTGGAAGTCACCGTCACGCCCAGCACGCTGTCCAGACACATGTTCGGGTCGGCGTCCACCGCCAGCACCGGTGTGCAATTGCGGGCGATCAGCCGGGAAACAATCAGCCCGGACAAAGTTGTTTTGCCGACTCCGCCCTTCCCGCTTACTGCTATCAAATAACTCATTATAAAACCCGCCTGTTATTAAAAATACTTATAAAATACCAGTCACCAGTCACCAGTCACTCAAATTAATGGATTCCGCATCCATCGCTTAAACGCTTTAATTCATTGCGCATTTCCGCCAGTTTTTCTTTAAGGTTCAACAACTCCTGCGCAGAGACACTCTTGTTCTTTTCCTTCTGCTCGACATCCTCTTCCAGCGTCTCGACTTCATCCATCAGCCGCGCGAACTTTTCATGAATCAGGTCTTTCATAATCCGTCCCCTTATGTTTCAGCTTAATTTGCTTAATATATTTTCGAACCTGGCAGCGATTTCCGGCGGGAGGGCGTCAAGGGCGGATTGCCCGATCCGGTCCGCTTTGCGTATCTCTTCCGAATAGGGAATAAACTCAAGAATTTCCTGTCCGGACAGCGCTTCCCGGATAAATTTCTCGTCAGCTTCATCTTTAACTTTATTGGCGATGAAGCGCAAATCTTTGATGCCGATCTGCTGCGTCATTTTGATGATCCGCTGAGCACACTCAATGGAGTTCTGACCCGGTTCGACCACCACCAGCATGGCATTTACCCCGCGAGCGGTGGCGCGGCCGAGATGCTCGACGCCCGCCTCCATATCCATAATCAGCGCGTCGTCTTTGTATAATATCAGGTCGGTCACCAGCGCTTTAATCAGCACGCTTTCCGGACAAGCGCAGCCGCCGCCGCCGTTTTCCACCGCGCCCAGCACCAGCAGCGCGACGCCTTTGTGCTTAGTCGCATAATTGTCCGCAATATCGGCGACTTCCGGATTGAGCTTGAACATCTGCCCGTAGCGTTTGACTTTCGCCCCGGTCCGCTCTTCAATCAGCGCCACCTGATGGGAAATCGGCACTATTTCAGCCTGT
Organism: uncultured Lentisphaeria bacterium; assembly: GCA_903840185.1. GTDB lineage: Bacteria > Verrucomicrobiota > Lentisphaeria > Victivallales > Victivallaceae > CAIPAT01. The sequence continues at coordinate 12,120 of CAIMFA010000953.1, forward strand.
TCATTCGCGCTTAAACCAAGCGCTCCGGCCAGATTCGCATCCGGGTCGCAGTCCAGAGCCAGCACCCGGCCGCCGCGTTTAGCCAGCATTAAAGCCAGCACGGCCGCCACAGTGGATTTTCCGACTCCGCCCTTGCCTGATATTGCGATTTTCATTTTTCAGTCCCGGTTTTTTTATGATTTTTGAAACTTAACCACAGAGTCACAAAGACACAGAGAAATCCTTTTTTACTTTTTACTTTACTCCTGACTTCTGACTCCTGGCTGTTACCCTTGGATATTGGATATTCCGTGTTGGTTATTGGATATTCTCCCCAGGCTGTTCATTCTGACTTCTGACTTCTGACTCCTGACTTCCAGAATTTAAAACCCGTATTTCGCTTTCATGCGTTTGGACAACTGGCTGACCATTTCAAACACCTTCTCAGCGTCTTCAACGGCCATTGAGCCGGTTCCGCATGACGGAGTGATAATCGCCTGACGGGTAATCAATCCTTTGTCAATGCCGGTGGCGGCCAGATGATCCATCACTTTTTCCAGTTGCGCTTCCAGCGAATCAACTGTCTGTTCGCGGATGGCGGTCGAAGTGGGAACCACGCCCCAGGCCAGCAGTCCGCCGCTGGTCAGATGAGTCTTGACCTTGTCGGCATACATCGCAATGGTTTCGCCGAAACCGAACGCGTCGAAGTTGACAATATCCACCCCGGCGTCAATCAGAATGCTCCATTCGGTGTTGCCGCAGCAGTGAATCCCGGCCAGCGCGCCGTCTGCATGAACCGCCGCGATAGTTTCCTGGAGGGCCGCCACGACTTCGTCACGGCTGACTGAGACATAGGTGGAGCTGCCGAACGCGGAAAGAATCGGTTCGTCAATGAAACAGATGATATTATCGGCATATTGTTTGAATTTCTGGATCTGCCAGCGGCATTTCATCGCCAGCGCCTTGATGACCACATCGCGGAACTCGTCATTATACCACAGCGCGCGCTTGTTTTCATCGACAATGGTCAGCGCGAAACTGCACGGGCCGGTTGTCTGGACTTTCGCCCACGGAATTTTTCCGCCTTTGGCCTGCAGCGCTTTTTCCAGCGCGTAAATGCCGTGGGAGAAATTTTCGCTGATGGCCATTGCCGAACAGTCACCGGTGCCGGAATCTTCATCCATCGCGGTCATGTAGTTTTCATAGAATACGGCGAAGGCTTCGGAATAATCTACGGAAGTGTCAAAATAAAGCCGGCCTTTAACTTCATCAATCACCGCGCAGGGCATGCCTTCGGAATATTGGATTTCCATCTGTTCGTGCAGACCGAAATGAGAAAGCTGCGGCCAGATCGGACAGTCGAGCTTGGTCAGGGAGACGTTTACCGCATAGGCCGGATCCGCAAAAGGCATGCTGCCGATTGCCGTGCTTAAAAATTTACCTTTATCTGCCATTTTTTCCTACCTCTATATGTCTTTAATTTTTACAATTCTATGTTTTTTGCTGTATGTAAGTTTTAGGTTTTATTCTGTCTTCGGTCTTCAGTCTTCCGGATCTATTCTAACTCCTGGCTGCTCCACTTGGATATTGGATATTCCGTGTTGGTTATTGGATATTCTCCCACGGCTGTTCATTCTGACTCCTGACTCCTGACTTCTGTCTTCTGATATTTATTTAAGTTTCAAAACCGCTTCTTTGATCGCCTTGATATGGGCCGGAGTGGTGCCGCAGCAGCCGCCGATGATATTGGCCCCCGCCTTGACCAGCGCTGGAACCAGTCTGGCCATGTCTTCCGGAGTATCTGGGAACACGTCAACGCCGTTGACATTCTTCGGCAGTCCGGCGTTCGCGTGGACCAGGATCGGAATATCCGCGTCGGCAGCCCTGATTTCCTTGACGATTTCAATCATGCGCTCCATGCCGTTGCCGCAGTTGGCTCCGACAACATCGGCGCCGGCTTCGAGCAGCGCTTTAACCATATCCGCCGGGGATACGCCCATCATGGTACGGTATTCGCCGGAAACCGTTCTTTCGAAAGTAAAGGTGCAGATGGCTTCGAGCAGAGTATTTTCCTTGACAGCTTTGACCGCAAGCACGGCTTCATCAATTGCGGACATGGTTTCGATACAGGCAGCATCGGCTCCGCCGTTTTCCAGCGCCACCGCCTGCTCCTTGAAACAGTTGTAAAGTTCCTCTTCGGTAACATCGCCCATCAGCAGCATTTTTCCGGTCGGTCCGATAGAGGCGATTACGAAATTATGATCGCCCGCGGCTTCGCGGGAAATACTCGCGGCGGCTTCATTGAGTTCAACAACCCGGTCAGACAGGCCATAGTGTTCGAGTTTGAAGGAAGTTCCGCCGAAGCTGTCGCTTTCAATCATGTCAGCGCCGGCTTCGATATAAGATTTGGCAATGTCGAGTACGGCGTCACGATGTTCCACGCACCAGAGTTCCGGGCATTCGCCGGGTTTCATTCCCTTCTTCTGGAGAAACGTGCCCCAGGCGCCGTCTGATACAAGAACTTTACCGCTTTTCACCTGCTCGACAATCGTACCCTTGCATGACTCACACATAATGACCTTCCCTTTTTTAATTATTTATTCCCAAGTCGCATTCATAATAACATCTTGATCATATAAAAAACATAACTTCATTCAGGGCATGATGCATCCTGTCTTTTATTATCTTTTTGCTCTATTTTATCTTTCAGCAATAATAATAGTCAGTAAGCAGGCGCCGCTGTCAAATAGGATTACCGGCACAGGCAAGCCGAAATCATGGCTTTACGGCTGGGATAACATCGCAGATCACTTTGATTTCAGCCATGGTACATGCGCAGCCCAAATATACTTCGTATTGCAATCTATTATCCTTGCGGCGATATGAGAAGTCTGGGAAGTTTGGGAGGTGTGGGAGGTGCCGGTTGTCTTGAACAACCAGCAGGCTTGTCGCATCATTACTCAAAACACATAGGTCCCATAATCCCCATAGGACTCATAGGACCCATCGTTTTATATCAGGCCAGTTTCCAGGCGGCAAGCCTACGGCATTTCGCTTTTAACTGCATTTGCCGGAACGGGATTTGCCGCAGCGGTTGCGTTTTTTGGCGGAGCTATTTTCTTGATGGTGCATTGCGGAGAAAGCAGAATCAGCACCGCACCGCCGGTGCCTTCGATTTCCGCGACTAATGCCAAGTCGTAATCAGTATTCATAAGATACAAATCCCCTAATGTCCTGATTCCGTCCTCCGACATCATCGTAATTTTAGCTGCAGCCGGATTCGAGTTTGAATCTGATGCCGCAAACGTTGTAAGGTTACCACTCGACGCGGCAGGCTCTGCAAGATTATCTCCCGACGACGTAAACTCCGTTCGACTACCCAACGATGCCAATCCATTCCGACCGCCATCCGCCGCGGCGGCTTTCTCTGCCGCAGTCATCATCGGACCTCGCGCCGCTTCCAAAGAACCCGGCTTGGGAGGTGTCACAACATCATTATTCTCTCCACGTTTTGCCAATACGCTCGCCGGGGTACCCGCCTTCGGCGTTATAGGCCTAAGGACAATTTCAGAAAAGTCTGAAATCGCAGCCGGCACATCAGTTCCTCCAACATTAACGGTAAAATTCCGGGTAAGTCTATGTTCAGAATGAACATCCTCCCATGTGATTCTGTTGTGACGCCCTTTAACAGGAGTTCCAACTTCATAAACAAGGCCAAACTGCGGATTTTGAAGCACATAACTGCTCACATTCGAATTAGAGTATGTAAGCTTCCATCTATCCTGCGTCTTGATTGGAATTTGCACAGGAGTTCCGGCAGTGAACTCGATTGCCAGAAATGTAGCACTATCAAGAGCATATTGTCGCGAATCCGAACTGGTGGCCGTGCTTTCGAGAACATCCCCCGTAAGAGTACCCCGCAACTTCTGTCCATTGCCGAGCGTAATGTTATGCGCCAAATTTTCAAAGCGCGCCTCTTTGAACGCTGATGGAGGAATGGCCACATAGCACACATTACTCATTTTTACCAAAAAATAACTTTCGGGACATAACAGTTCCGCAGTTGTCGAACCATGAAGTACCGTGGCGACCTCTATTTGAACATCTGCGCCAAGATTATTCCGCAAGTGAGCAGTAATCTTCTCTTTTACGAATTTGGCACAATAGCAGTCATGCGCAGCGAACAGAACACCCGAAACGATTCCCATAATGACAAAAACGCGATACATCATATTCATACGAACAATTCCTATATTTGGAAATAAGATCAGGCCAGTTTCCTGGCGGCAAGCCTACGGCATTTCGCTTTTAACTGCATTTGCCGGAACGGGATTTGCCGCAGCGGTTGCGTTTTTTGGCGGAGCTATTTTCTTGATGGTGCATTGAGGAGAAAGCAAAATCAGCACCGCACCGCCGGTGCCTTCGATTTCCGCGACTAATGCCAAGTCGTATTTATATCTATCATAATATCTGAATCCCAAACTACCCGATGTCTTCACTCCATTTGCCGCCACCAGTGCTACCTTTACACTGCTTGCCGATTCCTGTTGTGCTGACTTTGCTGCTGCGGTCATCGACGGTCTCCTCGCAGCAGCAGCAGCAGCAGCCTCCAGCGAACCGGGCTTTGCCGCCGCTGACGTCTTTCCACGGCCAACCATGCCAGATGGAAATTTCAAAGAGATTTCCGCGAAGTCAGAGATTGTTGCCGGCATCAACTTATCTGCAGTCTCAACATTGAACGATGTGGTAAGATTGCGTTCAATGCTCACATCAGTCACCCTGGTTCTGTTGTGGCGATCAGTAACCAGCGTTTCACTTTCGTAAACAAGGCCAAACTGTGGTTTTTGAAGCACAAATCGGCTCACATCAGGAATAGAACAAGTAAGCTGCCATCTATCCGGAGCCTTCACTGGTGTTTGCAGCGTATTTTGTCTCTGAGTTCCAGCAGTAAACTCGACTGATAAAAATGTGGCGTCTGAAAGGTCATATCTAGGATATTTCAGATCAACGTTTTCCGTAATATCACCCATAAGAGTACCTTTCAGTTTCTGACCGTTAACAAGGATAACATTATACGTCGAATTCTCCAGCTTCGCCTCTTTGAATGCTGATGGCGGAATAGCAACGTAACAATCGTCTCTGATTTTGACTAAAAAATTGTTGACAGGGCATAACATTTCCGGCGTTGTCGAGCAATGTTCTATCTTGGTAATATCCATTTGAATATCTGCGCCGAGTTTGTTCACCAAGTGGACAGTAATCTTCTCTTTTACGAATTTGGCACAATAGCAGTTCTGTGTTGCAAACAGAACGCCCGACACGATTCCAATAATGACAAAAACACGATACATCATATTCATACGAACAATTCCTATATTTGAAATTAAGATCAGGCCAGTTTCCAAGCGGCAAGCCTACGGCATTTTGCGTTTAACAGCAGTTGCCGGAACGGGATTTGCCGCAGCGGTTGCGTTTTTTTGCGGAACTATTTTCTTGATACTACATTGAGGAGAAAGCAGAATCAGCACCACTCCTCCGGTGCCTTCGATTTCAGCTACCAATGCCCAATCGTAATCAGTATTCATAAGATACAAATCCCCCAATGTCACGATTCCGCCCTCCGACATCATCGTAATTTTAGCCGCCGCCGGATTCGGGGTTGAATCTGATGCCGAATCACTCGACGACGTCATTTCAGTTTGACTGCCCAACGACGCTAATCCCTTCCGACCGCCAGCCGCAGCGGCAGCTTTATCTGCTGGTGTCATTATCGGTCCCCGCGCCGCCGCAGCCGCAGCCTCCAGTGAACCAGGCTTGGGAGGTGTCTTAACAACGTTACTTTCTCCACGTTTCGCCAATACGCTCGCCGGGGTACCCGCCCGCGGGGATATAGGCTTCAGGATAATTTCCGAGAAGTCTACAATTGCCGCCGACATTTCCCCGCCTCCAACATCAACGGTAAAATTTCGTGTAAGCCTGTTTGTCAGATGCACATTCTCCCATGTAATTCTGTTGTGACGTCCTTTAACCTCTGTTCCAACTTCGTAGACAAGGCCAAACTGCGGCCCCAGCAGCACACAACCGTTAGCGCTCGAACCAGGGCAGGTAAGCTGCCACCTGTCCTGCGGGACTGCGGGAGTTAGCGCGTTAGTGCCGGCAGTAAATTCGATTGCCATATATGTGACGCTTGAAAGGTCATATTGACGTGGATCAGAACGGTCATGAGTATTTTCGAAAATCTCTCCCATAAGAGTTCCGCTCAGTGTCTTGCCATTCACAAGAGTGATGTTGTGCTCCAAGTTCTCCATTCTCGCCTCTTTAAACGCAGACATGGGAATGGCAATATAACAATCATTACTGATTTTGACAAAAAAATGGTTGCCTGGACATAACACGCCCGCCGTTGTCCAGTCCTGTGACGTCACCGAGCTAACATCCATTTGAACATCTGCGCCGAGTTTGTTCACCAAGTGAGCAGTAATCTTTTCCTCTACAAATTTGGCACAATAGCCGTTCTGTGTTGCAAACAGAACAGCCGACAAGATTCCCATAATGACAAAAACGCGGCATATTATATTCATACGGCCATTTCCTATATTTGAAATTAAGATCAGGCCAGTTTCCAGGCGGACAGCATCGTCGCGGAGATAAGCTCATTGCCTGCCGCGGTCATGTGAGTGCCGTCGCGCGTCAGCAGCATGCCGGATTTGGCACCGGCGCCCCGGGTCAGCCATTCACGGGCGAATACAGCATCCAGCGGCACCAGACGGGAGCCTGACTCATCGGCGGCTTCGCGGGCGGCAATGCAGTAAGTGGACATCACGCCGCCGCAATTCTCCAGCGCCGCGCCTTCAAACTGCCAGGCAGGAGTCGCAATACTGAATTTGCCGATCCCGGCCAGACGGCACAGATGAACGATCCAGATAAGGTTATTCTTGTATGCTTCCGGTTCGACGCGGGGTTCGTCCGCCCATATGCCGCGGCCGACCGCCGCATCATTGGCGCCGAGAAAAATTGATACGGCATCCGGTTTCAGCGCAATCACGTCGGAACGCAGCCGGGCCAGCGCGGCGGGGGTTTTGTCACCGCCGAGACCGGCGTTGATGACTTTGATTTTATGTTTCCTGAGCTTAACTTCCAATATTTTTATATAACCGTCCTGCGCCGCGGTGAGGCTGTCGCCGAAACATACCAGTTTTTCGCCTTTTCCCAGCCACGGGTTATCAAATGTAATTCCAATTAAAAATCAAATTGCCGCTATTATCCATGGCCAGCAAAACATGCTTGCTATTGTTGCTGCTTGGTCAGCCAGCAAGGCA